>JADKJR010000004.1:300000-413377 GCA_016720925.1 Betaproteobacteria bacterium
CGCCTGGTAGAACGCCATGCGCGGGGCATGGATTTTTTTCTGCTCGACGGCCTTGATCACCGCGCAACCCGGTTCGGTCAAATGCAGGCAATTGTTGAATTTGCATGTGCCGATATAGGGCCGGAATTCCGGCATGGCGAAGGCGATGTCATCGTCGTTCAGATGAAACAGGCCGAAGGATTGGAGCCCCGGCGAATCCATGATGCTTGAGTCTTCATCGAGGTGATATAGCCGCGTATAGGTCGTGGTGTGTTTCCCGGAATCGAGTGCTTCGGAGAAATCCGCTTCCTTGGCAACGTCGCGCATCACCAGATTGTTCACGGTCCGCGATTTGCCCATACCGGATTGGCCAACCAGCAGCGTGGTTTTCCCCTGTAGATACGCACGCAGCGGCTCGATATCGAATTTGGCTGACATCGGCAATACGTCGTAGCCGATTTCTTCGAGGTGGGCCAGACTTTTCTTTGCCTGTTCGAACTCGGGCAGGTCTTTCTTGTTCAGCATGATGAGTGGCGCGATTTGCGCGGCATCGCACGCGACCAGGCACATATACAGAAACGTTTCGCTGAATGTGGGTCTTGGCGCGACGATAACAATCGCCTGGTCGATGTTGGCGGCAAGCGTCTTCTGGCGCCACGCATCGGTGCGAAACAGCACGTTGCGGCGCGGATGGATTTCGTCGATGCGCGCATGACCGGGACTGGTGATGCTGACTTCCACCTCATCACCGCAGGCCACGTCCTGTTTCTTGCCTTTGCGGACACAGACGAGCGGCGTGCGGTCTTCCAGTTCGGCGAGATATTCGCGACCGAAATCGCCGGTGACCAGTGCCTTCATCAGGCGCCAAACAGCGCGTCGAGCTTGGCTGCGCAGATGAAATCATTAAGGGTGACGCCGCCGGCATCGTGGGTGGAATAGGACACGACGCATTTGTTGTAGTGCACCGACAAGTCGGGGTGGTGATCTTCGCGATGCGAGACCCATGCGGACGCGTTCACGAAGGCGATGGTCTCGTGGTAATTCTTGAACACAAACGTCTTGCGGATTGCATTGCCGGCATGCGTCCAATCGGGAAGCATGGCGAGGTGAGTGATGAGAGATTCTTCCGATAAAGTCTTCGCCTGGCCGCCGGGAATGCATTTCATTTGGGATAGTGTCATGGGTGTCCTGTTTGTCATCAGCCATCAGGCGATGGCCATTGTCTTCAGATGGGCAATGCGAATCGAGGCCGGTGGATGGGAATCATAAACGGCCGAATGCAATGGGTCGGGAGTCAGCGTCGAGGCATTGTCACGGTAAAGTTTGACCAGCGCGGTGACGAGGTCGTTGGCTTGCGTGTGCTCGGCAGCGTAGGCGTCTGCTTCGAATTCGTGCTTGCGCGAAATCAGGCTCGCGAGCGGCGTGAGCCAGAACGTGAATACCGGCAGCACCATGAAGAACAAAAGCAACGATATCGCGACATGCGGAGCAGCGCCCATGAGCGGAAAACCGAGGCCCTCGTAGAACCACGGTTTATCGATGACCCAACCCATCAGTGCAAGGATGACAAAAGTCAGCGCGAACTGGCCGATGATCATCTTGATGATATGTTTGCGCTTGAAGTGGCCAAGCTCGTGTGCGAGCACCGCTTCAATTTCCGTTGGCGTCAGGCGCTCGATGAGGGTATCGAAAAACACAATTCGCTTGGTTTTGCCGAAGCCGGTGAAGTAGGCGTTGCCGTGACTCGAGCGCTTGGAGCCATCCATGACGAACAGGCCGCTGGAAGTGAATCCACAGCGTTTCAACAGTGATTCGATACGCTCCTTCAGGGCGGTGTCGGTGAGTGGATTGAATTTATTGAACAGTGGCGCGATGAAGTTCGGATAGATCGCTAGCATCGCCAGGCTGAAGACGAGCCATACCAGCCACACATAAAGCCACCACATGCTGCCCATTTTTTCCATCAGCCAGAACACGATCAACAGCAGCGGTATGCCAATGGCTGCGGAAAGCAGCAATCCTTTCAGTGCGTCGAGCAGGTACAACTTCCACGTTGTCTTGTTGAAACCAAAACGTACTTCGATGACGAACGTGCGATACAGGTCGAACGGAACGGAAATAATTGACGAAATGATCGCGAGCCCGGCAAATAAGGCCAAGCCGAGCGCATACGGACCTGAAAAATGCGCGGATGCAGACTGGTAAATCAGGAATATGCCGCCACCCAGCGTGAGAACGAGCAACAGCATCAGGTCGATCGCCGTTTCGACCAACCCGACGCGCTTTCGGGCGATCGTGTAATCGGCCGCTTTCTGATGCGCCTCCAGCGTAATGGCATCGCTGAACTCAGCTGGAACCGCCATGCGATGCGCACGAACGTGGGCCATGTGACGCAACGACAGGAAAGCGCCAAAACCGAAGCTGACGATCAGAAACAAGAGGAAAAGCAGTGTGAATTGGGCAGCGGTCATGCGAAGTGGGCTCGTTGAATCATGCGAAAATGGTCCATAACTCTATTTTAAGGCGCATTTGCGAACTGCCATGCCTCAAGACCAAAACAATCTCATCTGGATCGATATGGAAATGACCGGCCTCATGCCGGATTCCGATCGCATCATCGAAGTCGCCATCGTGGTCACCGACGCAAATCTCAATACTGTCGCAGAGGGCCCGGTGCTGGTGGTGCATCAACCCGACGCGATAATGGATGGGATGGATTCCTGGAACAAGTCCACGCACAGGAAATCGGGGCTCATCGACAAGGTGAAAGCGTCAACGCTGACCGAGGAGGAAGTCGAAACGCGGATGATCGAGTTTCTGAAGGAGCACGTCCCCGCGAGCACCTCGCCGATGTGCGGAAATTCTATCTGCCAGGACCGTCGTTTTATGGCGCGCGGCATGCCGAAGCTGGAAGCCTACTTCCATTATCGTAACCTCGATGTTTCGACGCTGAAGGAACTCGCGAAACGCTGGAAACCGGAAATCATGTCCGGCATGAAGAAACATGGCAAGCACGAGGCGTTGGCGGATATTTACGAGAGCATCGAGGAGCTCAAGTACTATCGGGCGAATCTGATGAATTGCCCGATGCCTTCATAGCGAAAATAGTGGAAAGTCCAGCACTGTTGAGGCTTGCAGGGGATAAATGGCTGGAAGACCGCACCAATTCGTGAGTTTGCTTATTTATTTTGACAATCTCACCCATGGATATTTTTTGATGCGCGCAGCTGATTCGAGCACCTGAACAATGGGAAAATAGCGCGTTCCCGCGGCGGCAAAATCTCCGTCGCGTATGACCCGCGATCAACAGCGGGCGGAACGGCATGATTCGACCGCAGCGCATGGCGATCGATCGGAGGGCAACAATAAACCAAGGCTCGCCTGAGGCGAGGGGAGAGCAATCGGACAATGGCGCATTGGGAGCTGAGAGCGCGCAATACGACGCTGTTTTTTTGTGCGTTGCTGTTGAACGGGAAGGGCGTATGCGATGTGCATGCGCAGGTGCCGGCGCTCGTATACAAGACGCAGGTCTATGGGCACGGCTACACCGACTCTCTGCCAGGCTCGGGCGATGCCAATCTCGCCAAGAATTCGATGGCCATGGACGCGGCCGGAAACATATACGTTACCGGTTCGACTTCGAATGGCCTCAACACTGATTTCCTGACGGTCAAGTACGGTGCGACGGACGGCGCGATCTTGTGGCGCACTGTTACCAATGGGGCAGCCAACGGTGACGATCTCGCGTATGCCATTACGCTTGATAATGCAGGCAACGTGCTGGTGACCGGCAGCAGTCAGGCAGGTGGACAGAACGATTACTTGACGGTGAAATATAACAACAACGGTGAGGAAATTTGGCGGGCGACCCTGGATGGTGCTGCGCATCGGGATGATGAGGCTTATGCGATTGGCACCGATGCGGCAGGCAACGTATTTGTCACGGGAGCAAGCGCCGTGGGTGCGACTGGCTACAACTACGATTACCTGACAGTGAAGTATGACTCGTCGGGAACCTTTCAATGGAGCGAGCCACTGGACGGCGCCGGCGCTGGAATAGATCGTTCCGTTGCACTTTGCCTTGACAGTACTGGCAATGCTGTCGTCACCGGCTACAGTTTCAATGGACTCAATTTCGACTATGTGACGGCAAAATACAGCACCAATAGCCAGCTGTTGTGGCGCAAATCAATGAACAATGGCGGCGCCAATAGCAACGATGTGGCGTATGCCATGGCTTGTGACGCGGCCGGCAATGTTTATGTGACCGGCAAAAGCGGGGACGGCAGCGCCGCCAATTACCTCACCATCAAATACAATTCGAACGGTATCGAGCAATGGCCGGCGCCGGTCGTAACGAACGGGAATGGCGGCGCGGCTGACACCAGCTTCGCGATTGCGGTCGACATTGGCGGAAATGTCATCGTGACGGGCCGGGGCGATCAGGATTACGGCACTGCCCCGAGCGTGACAAATCCCCTGCATCTGACCGCCAAATACAATGCCAGCGGCGTCCTGCTGTGGACGGCAACGTTGAATGGCTCAGGCACCGGCGTTGACAGTTATTCCGCACTCACCACTGATGGTGCGGGCAATATCTACACGACAGGATTTGCCAGCAAGCCTGCAAACGGCCCTAACGAGCTTGTTGTCGTCAAGTACGCGCCTGCCGGCAACGCGGGGGCGGGCGTGGTTCTCTGGCAGAAATTCATCGACGGCGTCGGCAGCGCCAACGGCGCGGCACTGCTGGCCATTCGCGTCGATACGTTCGGTAACGTGATCGTGACCGGGTATGAAAGCAATGGCGTCGAAAACCACTTTCTGGTCGTCAAATTCGATGCTGCTGGCACGGAACTGTGGCGCCGAAACGAAGGCGAGCATACCGGGCTCACTTCGACGCTTGCATCCGGCGCACCTGGCAGAAACGCGTTGGCGGTTGACAGCGCCGGCAGCGTATATGTGGCGGGACAAAACGGGCCCTCATCCAGCAGCGACTTCATCACGACGAAATTTGACGTCAATGGACTTGAGCAATGGCGCGCGGAACTTAACGGCAATCCGGGAGGCGTTGATCGCGGTTATGCGGTCGCAATTGATGGAAACGGAAACGTATATGCGGCAGGCGACAGCTTTGCAGGCGGCCACAGTGATTTCATGCTCGTCAAGTACAACGCCGTTGGCACAGAGCTGTGGCGCATGCAGCCGGGCAATTCCGGAAATGCGTTGAACAATTCAGTCAGGGCCCTCGCGGTGGACCCGGCCGGCGATGTGATCGTTACGGGCAGCACCTCGGCCGGCGATGATTTTCTTACCATCAAGTACAGCGCAAACGGTTTTGAGCAATGGAGGAAAACTGCAAATAGCGCGGGCAACAGTATCGATTCACCGGTGGCGATGGCAATCGATGCGACTGGAAATACCGTTGTTACCGGGCGCAGCTTTGATGGTGTCAACGAAGGTTACCTCACGGTTAAATATGCCGCGGATAGCACGCTACTATGGCAAACGCCGTTGCCAGGCAACAGTGAAGTACCGCGGCAGCCACATGCGATCGCGATCGATTCGACTGGCAATGTGTTCGTTGCCGGCGACACGCTTGTGAAGTACAACGCCAGCGGCAATGAGCAATGGCATACACCATACACGTTCCGAGCCTACGCGATGGCGCTTGCGCCCGGAGGCGCGATCGTCGTTGGGGGAGCCGGTGGACTGGTCGTCAAATACGATGGCGACGGTAATGAGATTTGGCGCCATGCGATCAACGGCTCTGTCAATGGAAACGAAATTGTTCACACGCTGGCGGTCGATGCTGACGGCGGTATCTACACATCGTCTCGAGACAACGCTGACTTGAACGGTGATTATGTGACGATCAAACTTGGTCCCGACGGCAACGAGCGCTGGCGCCTCACGACGCCAACCGGCGGCGGTGGGGCAATCGGTAGTCCGGCCTTGGTACTGGACGCCACCCGCAATGTGATTCTGGCGGGCAATGCGGTGGCGGGGAGCTTGCCAGCGGCCATCATGGTAACCAAGTTCAGCCAGGCACCGCCAGCGCCCACCGGCGTGACGGCGATTGCCGGAAATGCGATGGCGTCAGTCAGTTTCACGCCGCCAGCCGTCACCGAGGCGCCAATCAGCGCCTATATCGTTTCCTGCCAGCCCGGTGCAATTCAGGCGGGCGGACTTACGTCACCGATAATCGTGACCGGACTGATGAATGACCAGACATATGCATGCAGCGTGAAGGCAATCAGTGTGTTTGGTAGCAGCCAGCCATCGGCGTCCGCCAACGTCACGCCGTCTGCAAGCGCTCCACTCGCGTTGTTCGCCGTGAAGTCGAAAAAAACACATGGAGCCGCTGACTACAGCCTGAACGTGGAACTTTCACCGGTACCAAGCAATGCTGTTACGGTCGAACCTCGCGCGATCGGCACCGGTCACACGTTGGTATTTCAGTTTAGCAACGCCATCACAACCATCGGTTCGACGAGCGCAAACATAGGATCCGCCGCCGCCATACCATCGGGAAGCGATGTCGTTGTGACACTCACCGGCGTGCCGGATAACGAGCGTGTGCAGGTTTCCTTCACCGATGTCATGTGTGTCACATGTATAGGTGGATCGACGATTGCATCAACCGGCGCCACATTGGGATTTCTTCTCGGCGACGTAAACAGTTCACGATCAGTCAATGCTGCCGATATCAGCGCGGTCAAGGCGCATGTCGGACAATCGACCGGTGCGGCCAATTTCAGGTTTGATTTCAATGCAAGTGGCGGCATTACCGCGATGGACCTGTCGGCTGTGAAGGCTCGCTCGGGTCTGGTATTGCCATAGCAGCCTGTCGGACTTAGAGGGAATCGGCTGCAAATGATCTGGCCAGTGCATATTTCCCGCTTTTTGGCGCCAAAGGAATAACCATTGGCTTGGAAAACGTGAAGTGGGGTAAGCAGGGCTTTCGCCGTAAGGCGAAGACTCGCAAGATCTGCCCTCGCCCATATCATTTTTCGCTTCGATTCTCTAAGTCCGACAGCCCGCCGCTGCATCCAATAAACTCCAGCATTGACGCGGCTTCGGGAGCAAAAAAAGGCTGGCGATGCCCGTCAAATAAGGAGTTTCGCCCGGCTAATCCAGCCAGCCCCTGCTTTTGAAAAACGCAAAGGGGATCGCCACTGATAACAACATGAGGCCCACTGCCAGCACGTAGCCGTATTCCCAATCGAGTTCCGGCATGTGCTTGAAGTTCATGCCGTAGATGCTGGCGATGAGCGTGGGCGGCAACAGTGCCACCGAGGCAACGGAGAAGATCTTGATGACCTTGTTCTGATTGATGTTGATAAAGCCGACCGTGGCGTCCATCAGGAAGTTGATCTTGTCGAAGAGAAATGCAGTGTGACCATCGAGCGATTCGATGTCGCGCAGTATCTGCAGCGCTTCTTCGGCCTGGTCGGCCTCCAGCAGTTTCTGGCGCATGAGGAATGACACCGCCCGGCGCGTATCCATCACGTTGCGGCGAATGCGTCCGTTCAAGTCTTCTTCATTAGCCACGCGCGCGAGGACGTTTGCGGCCTCAACGTCCGTCATCTTGGTGGTGAGTACACTCTGGCTGATCTTTTCCAGCTCGGCATAGACGCCTTCCAGCGCGTCGGCGGAATACTCGGCGTCGGTGGCGTACAGATCCAGCAGCACTTCACGTGCGTCTTCAATGTAGCCGGGCCGTGTCCTTGCGCGCATGCGTACAAGGCGGAATACCGGCAAGTCCTCAAGGTGAATCGACAGCAGCGAGTTGTTCTTGAGAATGAACGCCACAGGTACGTTGCGGGAGTCATCCTCGTTCAATTCCAGCAGGAAGTCGGAGCGTAAATGCAGCTCTCCGTTTTCGCCTTCAAAAAAACGCGCGCTTGTTTCGAGATCCTGCATGTCCTCGAGCGTCGGCAACTCGAGATCGAACATCGCCTTGATCCACTCGCGCTCGGTATCGGTGGGTGAAACCAGGTCGATCCAGATCGGCTCCGAATTTTTCAGGTCGTCGAGTGACTCGA
The DNA here is from genome assembly GCA_016720925.1 of Betaproteobacteria bacterium. Taxonomy (NCBI): domain Bacteria; kingdom Pseudomonadati; phylum Pseudomonadota; class Betaproteobacteria; species Betaproteobacteria bacterium. The sequence continues at coordinate 308,025 of JADKJR010000004.1, forward strand.
CATGCAACTGATTCAGGCGGCGATTGTTGAGAACGAAGACATTGAGCATGGCTGCTTCCGGCAGAAGTTGGGCGATTGTAGTGCAGGTGCTGTTGCAATGACCAGCGAAATATCTGCAAACGATGCCAGCAAGAGATTTTGGCTATCGGCGAGCGGCGGATCAACGAGGCGCCCACATTCCTGCACTCGCGCCAAGACTTGACCAGAGTGTCAGGGCTGGCCGAGGAAAAGATAGAAAATACTGTTGCGGTCACGTGCGCGTCCGTAACCGACATACAGTGGGCCAATCAATGTATCGACACCGACAAAGGCGGCGAAGGAATTCTTTGTCCCGGATTTCCAGAGTTGGTCGGGGACATCTGATATTTTTGCGAACTCGGCCGAGAGCCCCGCGTACATGCTCCTGCCAAATGGATTGCTGAATTGACCGAGACGGCGATAGTACGAAACGCGTCCAAAGACTGCGGCTTGCCCCAGTAACTCCCCTGGTCTATATGCGGACAAATTCAAGAATCCACCCATCGAGTACTGATTCAATGCAGAAAGCCCCCCCTTTAATGCCCGGCCATATCGTGTTGCCAAGGAAAAGGTGTTGGACCCAAAAGAAAGATGATCCTGGTAATTCAACTCGGCCTTACGGAATTCGTTATCCGCGCGCAGCGAAGGCAGACTCGCGTAGTAATCGACCTGCAAGGTACGGCCCTCTTTGGGGAAATTGGCATCGTCCAAGCTGTCATACAGAAGTTTAAATCGCAGTCCACCTTCATTGAATCGTTGCTCAGGGAATTGGGAGATGCCGATACTCAAGGCGGACGTATTCGTTGACTGTACTGCGCCAAGGCGCAGGATCGAGTTGCGACTCAGATCGTACCCAATGTCAAGCGCGGTGGCATTGGTGGTAAGCAAAGACTGCGCAACGCGTTGACCGTTGGTATAAAAATCAAAAGGACGTTTGGAGAACTCGACGCCAGGTGAAATGCTGAAAGCATTCAGCAGGCCCGTGGCCCCCAACGGCTGAAAAAACTGCGAGGCAAAACGACGGTCGCGCCCAAGCTGGAAATCGTTCCGCCATTCCGCACCGAAGGAATTTACCTGCGTGCGCAGATACCGCATCAGCAGGTTGAATCGGCCTTCGCCTTGCGTATCGGCCGACAAGGTCAAACCAAAGCGCAGATAGTTTGGTCCCCACTGTTTTTCCCGCGCGTCGACCGTCAGAACGTTATGGCCACCGTCGTTGAGCAAGCTGTAATTGATGCGCTCAAAATAGCCAGTTCCAAAAGCCCGGCTGATACCCATATTGATTTTTTTGAAATCAATATCCTCACCAGTCTTGATGCCAAGCGTACGTTTGAGCTCGTCCGAATTGGCCCGTTCCAGGCCGGTGATACGCAATTCGTTGAGGCGCTCATTGGTTCCCGTTTGCGTCGCCGCGCGTGCGAGCTGGGTAGCACGGAACACAGCAAAATCGCTTGCCGAGAGGCTAAGTCGGCTTAGCGCATTTGCCATACCTCGCGTTGTCGCAGCGCCGATGGTGATGGCATCGCCGACAAGACTGAAGTCTGTCGCGCCGATTGTCTCCAGCGGTGGCGAAATCAGGAAGTCGTCCTTCGTCATTGACTCGATCGAGGTGCGAACATTTTGCTCGGTCAGGATGTTCACCATCTGCAAGGAAACGCCAACCAGCGACTGGATGTCATTTTTCTTCAAGAGCGGTGTACCGATGTTGACGACAATAACAACGTCCGCGCCCATCGCCCGCGCAATATCTACAGGTAAATTACGGGTCAGACCACCATCCAGGTAGATCTGGTCGCCAATCTGGTATGGCGCAATTGCGCCAGGGACCGACATTGATGCGCGCATGACGTCGGTCAAGCGGCCGCGGTCAAATACCACCATGCGCCCGCTTTCGGCGTTGGTTGCAACGGCGCGAAATGGTATAGGCAAGTCGTCAAAAATCACGCCCGGCGATACGCTGCGGGTAATTTGGCTAAAGAGGATGTCGAACTTCTGGCCGGAGATGGCGCCGGGCGGCAGCCGCAGGCTGCCGTCCTTGACGCCGAGTTCCAGACGAAGCAGTCGGTTCTGGTCTTCCTCCTTGCGCAGAAAACTTCGATCGCTGCGTGGCGATTCATCGGTCAGCAGGCGGTCCCAATCTTCACCACGCAATCGATCTTCCAGTTCGGCTGCCGACGTTCCGGAGGCGTACGCCGCGCCGACCAGCGCGCCCATGCTGGAACCCGCAATATAGTCAATTGGAATCCGTAGCTCTTCAAGTACCTTGATTACGCCAACTTGTGCCGCGCCACGCGCGCCGCCACCGGAGAGTACCAGGCCGATTTTTGGGCGCGGTTTGGAGCCCGCAGGTTGTGCCGAGTCGCTTTGCGCATTCGCAAACGTGGCGGCAAACCCGAACGCGGCGCAGGCAAACAGGAGCGAAAGTGAACGGTTAAAAATCACCGGCGTATTGTAACGCGGCTCGGCGGCGAAGCCTATCGCCTGATGCGTGATTGGCGCACCGGATGGCGCGTGTCCCCGCCACAGGTTATCGGCGTATTGATGATTGTCAGGGCTTAAGCCTTTGGCCGCGTATCAGGCGAAATACGAAACCAGGCCGCATAGAGTGCCGGCAAGAAGAGCAGGGTAAGAAGGGTTGCGACCAGCAGCCCCCCCATGATCGACACCGCCATTGGTCCGAAGAAGTCAGAGCGGGTGAGCGGAATCATTGCCAGAATGGCCGCGAGGGCTGTCAGTGCGATTGGCCGCAGGCGGCGTACCGTTGCTTCGATGATGGCGGTAAAAGGCGCATGGCCCGTGCTGATGTCCCTTTCGATCTGGTCGATCAGAATGACCGAGTTGCGCATGATCATGCCAAACAGCGCAATGGTGCCGAGCATGGCCACAAAACCGAAGGGTTTATTGAACAGTAGCAGCGCAATCGCAACGCCAATCAGCCCCAGCGGCGCCGTCAAAACGACCAGGATGACGCGCTGAAAACTCTGCAGCTGGATCATCAGCACTGTGAACACTACGCCCAGGAATAGTGGAATTCCCGCATTGATGGAGGCTTGACCCCGTGCGCTTTCCTCGACCGCGCCGCCGACTTCGATGCGATAGCCCGTCGGCAGCGAGGCGATTATCGGCTCCAGCAATTTGTTGATCTGTGCCGTGACGGTGGCGGGCTGCAAACCTGCCTGATAGATGTCGGCACGCACGGTTATCGTCGGTAGCCGATCACGGCGCCAGATCACGCCTTCTTCGAATTCGTAGCGGACCTTGGCGATTTGCGTGAGCGGTACGGCTTTGCCGGTGCGCGTGGGCACGGAAAGGCTTTCCAATAAGTGCAGTTTGGCGCGTTCACTAGGCGGACTGCCGATGAGAACCTCGATCAGTTTATCGTGCTCGCGATATACAGTTGCCTGCACGCCATTCAACGAAGAATTGAGAAACGCAGACAGTTCCTGCGAAGAAACGCCGAGGAGGCGCGCTTTGTCCTGGTCAACTTCCAGCTTGATGACCTTGGAGCTCTCGTCCCAGTCAAACTGGACGTTTTCCAGCCCTGGATTGGCGCGCATGACATCCGCAACTTGTGTGGCCAGGGCGCGAACCGTCGGAATATCTTCACCAGAAACGCGGAACTGGACGGGAAAACCAATCGGCGGTCCATTTTGCAGCTCCAGGACACGCGTGCGAATCTCGGGGAAATCGGTCGTGAACAGCTGGATCAAACGCAGCCGCAATTCCTGGCGTGCGGCCACGCTATTGGTCGTGATGACGAACTGGGCAAAGCTTGTCGCCGGCAGCTGCACGTCAAGGGGGAAATAGAATCGCGGGCTCCCGGTTCCGACGTAACTGACGTAGTTGTCGTAGAAATCTTTCTGCCCGTCCAGGTATTTTTCCAGCTTGCGGACCTGCGTCTCTGTGGCTTGAAAGGAAGAGCCTTCGGCGAGGTTCATATCCACCAGTAATTCCACCCGCGTCGAGGAGGGAAAGAGCTGCTGTTGCACGAACTTGAAAGCAAACATTGAGCAGGCAAACAGGACAACCGTCACCGCTATCACCGATCGGCGATTGGCCACGCACCACGCGACGGTATTGCGAAAACGGCGGTAGAAGGCCGTGTTGTAGACATCGTGCTCGCCGTGCACATTCATATCGTGCAGGATGCCATCTGCTACGTCTGAACCGGCAGTTTCCGGCACTGCGATGCGCGCGGCCAATCTCTTCCCGACAAGCGGAATGCAGGCAATCCAGCCCGCAACGCGGCGGGTGCGCGGCGTCGCCAGCGGCTTGCCGTCTTTGTAGTCGGGCAAAAACAGATAACCGAGATAGGGGATGAAGATCACAGCGGCAAACCAGGAGATGATCAATGCGAGCGAGGTCACTTGAAAGATTGAACGCGTGTATTCGCCGGTTCCCGAACGAGCCGTCGCGATCGGCAGAAAGCCCGCTACCGTCACAAGTGTCCCTGTCAGCATCGGAAATGCCGTCGAAGTGTAGGCAAAGCTTGCCGCCTTGGTGCGATCCCAGCCCTGTTCCATCTTGATCGCCATCATTTCCACGGCAATGATTGCATCGTCGACCAGCAGGCCCAGGCCGAGGATGAGTGCGCCGAGCGAGATCTTGTGCAGGCCTACGTCAAACAGATACATGAAGAAAAATGTCAGTGCCAGCACCAGAGGGATCGACAGCGCGACGACAAAGCCGGTACGCAGGCCCAGGCTGAAAAAAGTGACCGCAAGCACGATGACGACCGCTTCGGTCAATGAACGAACAAATACCCGAACACTGTTCCTGACAGCACGTGGCTGGTCGTTGACACGGTGCAGTTCCAGTCCAACGGGAAGCGTGGTTTCAAGTGTGGCGAGAGCGCCGTCCAGGTTGTTGCCCAACCGAATAATGTCGCCACCCTGTCGCATCGAGACGCCAAGCCCCAGCGCCTCCTGTCCGAGAAAACGCATCTTGGTAAATGGGGGATCGGCAAATCCGCGTTTTACGTGGGCGATATCGCCAATCTTGAATACCCGGTTGTTGGCGCGGATCGTGAAATTCCGGATGGCCTCCACGCTGTCGAGCGCCCCGGTCGTACGAACGTATATCTTGTCGGTCGCGGTTTCAAAGGCGCCACCTGGTGCCACGGCGTTCTGTGCCTGCATGGCGGCGATGATGGTCGCGCCATCGATCCCCAGCGTCGCGATCTTGATGTTCGACAACTCGATGAAGATTTTTTCGTCCTGCTCGCCAATGATGTCCACTTTGGCGACATCCGGCAGGCGAAGCAACTCACGCCGCACGCGATCTGCATACAGTTTTTTGTCCGCATAGGAAAATCCTTCCCCGGTGATGGCGAAGATATTGCCGAACGTGTCGCCGAATTCGTCGTTGAAGAATGGACCCAGCACGCCTTGCGGGAGAGTATGGCGAATATCGCCGATGCGTTTGCGGACCTGATACAGGGTTTCCGGGACCACGGAGGCGGATGCCGCGTCGTTGATAGCCAGAATGATCAGTGACTCGCCTGGACGCGAGTAGCTTCGGACATAGTAGAAGTTGGGAACTTCCTGCAGTTTTCTTTCCAGGCGCTCGGTCACCTGCTGGTCGATTTCCGCGGCCGACGCGCCTGGCCAGTTTGTGCGGATGGTCATGAACTTGAACGTGAACGGCGGATCTTCGGATTGCCCGAGACGGCCATAGGCGAAAATGCCCAAAAGGCCCATCACCAGTATCAGGTAGAGCACCAGCGGGCGGTGGCTTAGCGCCCATTCCGACAGGTTGAAATTCTTCATCAATGCGCCGAATCAATGATCGAAAGTGTTCTTTGCGACTCTCGGCAGGCTCGCGGCGGCATCATCCGGCGCTGCCGCGACTTTTCCGTCACCGGTCACTCTTGGATCGGTGATCGGCTTGACCACTTCGCCCTCACGGAGTTTGTGGACGCCCGCCGCGACGATCATGTCGCCGATTTTCACGCCACCTTTGATCAACGCGGCATTTTCCTTGTATTGAATGACGGTCACCGGCTTCAGGCTGACCTTGCCATCTTTGCCTATTTGCCACACTCCCGTCACGGGCTCCGCGCCGCCGTTCTTCAGATACAGAGCAGACAGCGGAACGGATATTGTTTCGGCGTCGTTGGCGCCAATGAACACCGCAAACGCGCTCATTCCGAGTTGCACGAGATCGTCCGCGCCCTGGATGGTGAGACGAATCGAATACGTACGAGTGAGTGGGTCGGCGGCGCCACTGACTTCGCGCACCTTTGCCGGGTAGTACTGGTCGGGATGCGCCCAGGTGGCGACACGCAAATCCCGAACTGGGGACCCCTTGGCGCCAATGCGTCGGAATTCCGCGATCCTGGATTCGGGCGCGCTAATTGACAATTCCTTTGCCGCGGGATCGGCAATGCGCATCACGGCCTGGCCCGCAGCAACTACCTGACCCGCCTCGGTCATCACTTGCGTGACGACACCATCCTGCTCCGCGGTGAGGGTGGCATATCCCGCCTGATTCGATGAAACGCTGGCTTGCGCACGTGCCGCTTCCAGACGCGCCTTGGCGGAAGTGGCGACATTGAGTTTTTGGTCCAGCGCGGACTGGCTGACAAATCCTTTGTTGAATAGGTCCTTGAAGCGGTTGTATTCGGCATCGGCAAATGTTGCCTCTGTCGTGGCTGCCGTAACGTTTGCACGGGCAGAGTCTGCCGCGAGTTTGACGTCCTGTGGATCGAGTTGTGCCAGCGCCTGACCCCTTTTGACTACATTCCCTTGTTCGACGAATCGCGTCACCATCTTGCCGCTGATACGAAATGCATGATCCGCCTCGCGGCGCGCACGGATTTCTCCTGGACACACTTCGGCACCGGAACCAGCGTTGTTGCTGATTGTGTATGCGAGAGCAGGGCGGACGCTGCGAGCCGCTTCATTGCGTTCCGCGCAACCGTCCAGAACGGCAATTGCCATCAGTGCAATGGCGACATGCGCGCATAACAGTTTGTTAAGACAAGGATTTTTGTCGATCGTAGCTAGCAATTTCATGTCCGCGAACCCACAAGTACAGGGAATATAACTGACTGGTCGGTAAGTTACGCCCAAAGCCAAGGTGTGTCAACCGACGTAGTTTTTGCCGTTGGAAGCGTGTTCAGGGCAACTGATTGGATCTGGCATGCAGGATGCAACCACCGCGCTAGCGAAGTGAGCGGCCCGGAATTGCGATGTATATTGTGAATTCCTACTAAAAGCGCAGGTGCAATACATGACTCAGTCGACGATCAACTTCATCCTGCCTGAGAAAATATTAAGTTCCCTTTCTTGCGACACCGAACGCCGCCGCCTGATCAGCATTGCGCTCGCATCTGCGGCATCCATGATGTCCCCGCACGCAGCGAGCGCGTTCTCAATTGCCGACCTTTCTGACAAGGACGCAGACGTGGGGGTAAAGGCGGCATTGGAACGTGGCGCGAACATCGCCGTTTCGCTGTTGGGCAAGCAGGACGGTTTCTGGGCAAATGAGCGGGTACGAATCCCCCTTCCAGACTGGATCCAGAAGTTTGGGCGTGCAATCAAATTGCTCGGAAAAAGCAAGGACATCGAAGCGATGAAACTTGGCGTGAACCGGGCCGCGGAACAGGCGGTTCCGCAGGCCAAGGCACTGTTGATTGCAGCGGTCAAGGGCATGAGTGTGCAGGATGCCAAGGGCATTCTGACCGGCGGCGACAATGCCGTGACGCAGTTTTTCCAGAAAAAAACACAAACCGCGCTGGAGCAGAAGTTCCTGCCGATCGTCACCAGCGTCACCAGCCGTATTGGATTGGCGCAGCAGTACAATTCGCTTGCGCAACAGGTCCAGCAGACCGGCCTTGTCAAGCTATCGCCTGAACAACAGAAAGTGGAGAATCACGTCACGCGAAAGGCGCTGGACGGCCTCTATTTCATGATTGGTGAGGAAGAAAGAAGAATACGTAAAGACCCTTTGGGAACTGGAAGCGATATCCTGAAGAAGGTCTTTGGCGCGGTGAAGTAACGCGCGGCAAAAAAGGCTGGGCCGCTCTCCCGGTCGCGCTCGTTTGCCGCCTCTACACCTAATCCATGCCGGGCCAACCTTTGGTGCGCTCCACGACGTTCCGCCATTTCTGCATTTTCGCTTGCGCATCCTCACGCGGCAAAGTGGGAAGAAACGTGCGTTCCTGAACCCAGAGCGTCGCGATTTCGGCCGGTGAATCCCAAAATTCTGTCGCCAGCCCGGCAAGGTATGCAGCGCCGAGGGCCGTTGTCTCGGTGATCTTTGGCCGGACGACCTTGACACCGCTCAGATCCGCCTGGCATTGCATCAACAGATTATTCACCGTGGCCCCGCCATCGACGCGAAGCTCCGCCAACGGAATCGCCGCGTCTTCGCGCATCGCGACAGCCAGTTCGGTGCTTTGATAGGCAATTGACTCCAGTGTGGCACGTGCGATATGCGCCCGCGTGCTTCCGCGGGTGAGTCCGAACATAGCGCCGCGTGCATTCGGGTCCCAGTGCGGCGCACCAAGCCCCGCAAACGCAGGCACGATATATACACCGCCGGTGTCGGGTACCGAGGCCGCCAGCGCTTCAATTTCCGCCGAACTGCCGATGATGCCCAAACCGTCGCGCAACCATTGCACTGCGGCACCGCCGATGAACACGCTGCCTTCCAATGCATATTGTGTCTGGGCGCCAAATTTCTTTCCGAGGCGCCATGCGACGGTGGAAATCAATCGATGCCGCGAGACCACCGCTTTGTCTCCGGTATTCATCAGCATGAAGCAGCCGGTGCCATAAGTGTTTTTCGCCATGCCAGGTTGATGACACGCCTGGCCGAACAGTGCCGCTTGCTGGTCGCCGGCGACGCCGCCAATCGGAATCCCCGCGGGCAGGCCGTCGCAATCGGTGGTGCCAATTACTTCGCTTGAACTGACAATTTGCGGCAGAACGCTGCGTGGAATGTCCATCAGGGCAAGCAGATCATCGTCCCAATCGAGGCGGTGAATATCGAAAAGAAGGGTGCGAGAAGCGTTGGAAACATCGGTGGCATGGACTTTGCCTGATGTAAGGTTCCAGATGAGCCAGCTATCAACCGTGCCAAAAGCCAACTCGCCGCGTGCGGCGCGTTCACGTGCATGCGGGACATGATCGAGCAACCATTTCAATTTGGTGCCGGAAAAATAGGCGTCGATCACGAGTCCCGTCTTTTCGCGGACGGCGGTTTCATGTCCTTGTGTTTTGAGTGCTTCGCAAAATGTCGCGGTGCGCCGGTCCTGCCAGACGATCGCCGGGGCGACGGGTTCGCCGGTTGCGCGGTCCCAGAGTACAGTTGTTTCACGCTGGTTGGTGATGCCGATGGCAACAATATCCGGCGCGGTTTGGGAGCGTTGAGCGCATTGCGCTATCGCGTCGATCGCGACCCTTTTCTGGGTCAGCCAGATTTCGCGGGCGTCGTGCTCCACCCATCCGGGTTGCGGGAAATGCTGTGCGAATTCGCGTTGTGACTTCGACAGCACTTTGCCGGAATGGTCAAACAGCAACGCGCGAGAACTGGTGGTACCTTGATCGAGAGCGAGAACGGTTTTCATGATTATCTTGACGAAGATCGGCTGACACAGCGCGTTTGAGTACTGTAAAATGAGGCCATAAGAAAAGTTGCTGTATTGTTGCGCGGGTAAGTTGCGTAGTAGATTATTGAAGCTTCGCGAAGGCAGGCGAGCGACCACGCAATCAAACGCAAGAACGCAGGCAATCGCAGCATATCGCACTATTAGGAAAACGGAGATACATTGGGACTGCTGGACGACCTTAAAAAAGAGGCCGATACCCTCAAGAGTCAGGAAGCGGAGCGCACGCAGTCGGTCAAAGCCAACGCAGCGGCGGTCGATCGCGCCCTTCGCAAGACTTTCCAGTACATGTACGAGCTGTTCAAGCAGTTGAATGTCGTGAAGCCGGCCTGCCCGCTTGTCTATGATTTGCTTACCGTTGGCAAGATTGACGGATTGATTCAGAGCGACTATCGCGTCGAATTTCGCACCTCGCAACGTGAGAACAGCGAACACTATGAGAACGTCGCGATCAACTTCAAGCGGAGTAAACCCGGAACAATTTACGGTCAAACGCGAAGCAGAACAAATTGAACGGTTCCGCGACCTGCTCTGGCAGAACAACATGCGCTTTACCTCCGAGCCGTTCCAGAATGAACGGCGCGTGACCATCATGGAGGTCTTCAAGATAAATTGGGAAGTGATCTGCGGTGCCGATGTCGTTGGCGACTACGACAATGGTGCGATTCGATTCAAACTGAAAAACGTCGAGGACTTCGGCCCGACTGTTTATACGCTGGAACCCGATACAGTCACTGACAAGGCGCTGGAGGAACTGGCAAAGCTGTTTATCGGCAAGGAGTCAAACTTCAAGGACTTGAACCGACGCCCGGCCTTCAATCCGAACGCGACAGGCCAATTCACGCGCACCCAGCCGAAAAGGACCGCAATACGCGTCCAATCCCACGCCCGCCGCGCGAAGAAGACGAGAAGAAAAAGCGGATTGTTTGGTGCCTTGAAATCGGTATTCAAGAAACCGAACGAATAAGCGGCTGGGCTAAACATGATTGAAAAAGCCACGCACTACGCGGCTCTTTTCATTCTGTGTGCGCCGGTTACCAAGCCTCCTTCGCTTTTGCAATGCGGCAATTCGCGCTTCGATCGGCGGGTGGGTCGAAAACAGGGCCATGACGCCTGCCTTGTCCCTGATTCCCGATGCGGCCATGGCTTTCGGCAGTTCCCCGGCCTCCACGCCGCCAAGGCGCGCAAGCGCCTTGATCATGGGCTGGGGTGACCCCATCAGGTTTGCTGCCCCCGCGTCGGCGCGAAATTCGCGCTGTCGAGAGAACCACGCAACGATGATTGATGCCAGCAAACCAAATACAATCTGGCAGGCGATGTCGGTGACGTAATAGCCGATTCCCGGGCCGTTACGGTCATTCTTCAATACCACGCGATCGACAAAATAGCCGACGATCTTGGAAAGAAACACCACGAAGGTATTTACGACGCCCTGAATGAGCGTGAGCGTGACCATATCGCCGTTGACGATATGCGCAACTCGTGCGCAAGCACCGCCTGCACTTCTTCTTTGGTCATCGATTCGAGCAATCCTGTCGACACCGCGACCAGCGACGAGTTCTTGAAGGCGCCAGTGGCGAAGGCATTGGGTTCTCCCTCATAGACCGCCACTTCCGGCATGCCGATATTTGCCTTTGTGGCCAGGCGGCGAACAGTTTCCAGCAGCCATTGCTCGGTTTCATTTTGCGGAGACTCGCAATGACCTGGGCACCGGTACTCCATTTGGCCATCGGCTTGGAAATCAACAGCGAGAAAAAGGCGCCAGTGAAACCGACCATGGCCGAAAAAGCCAGCAACATCGGCAGGTTAGAGGCCGTTGGCTGTCAGGAATTTGTTGACGCCCAGCATGCTGGTGATAACGCCCAGCACGAGCATGACCGCGAGGTTGGTGACGATAAACAGAAAACACGTTTCATGACTTTTGTTCCGATAATGAAAAATTGGAAGGGCGAATTGTACCGTGACTCTCGCCGGTGCTGTTGCGCTTCCTTTGCCGCCTGGTCGGCAAGAACTGGGGACAGAAATCAAAAAACAACCTGCTAGGCCTATTTTGAAGTCTTGACTACCGCTGTTGCCATGGAAAACAACGAGTTAGCCACGATTGCCGGAACAAAAGTTTCAAGGATGCCCCATTCGATCTGCTGCGGCTCACGCGATGGGCGTAGAAGCTGGCGAGCACCAGTGCAGCCGACATCGTCCAGAACACCGGCATCATCCCCAGCGCTGCACCGACCGCACCAAAAATCAGCGGCATCACTGTTTGGCTGCCATTGATGAGTGTGGTGCGCAAGCCAAGTGCTTCCCCGGCGCGACCGGGCGGCGCGGACTCGTGCAACAGCGTCAATATCATCGGCTGCGGTGCGCCGAGCCCCAAGCCGAGCAGGAACATCAACGCCATCATTGGTGCGATGTCCGAAATTATCGATGCCAACGCCGGAGAGTATCGGCGCGATGAATGCCGAGGTGGAAAATCCGAGCGCTACATAACTGAAATTCACCGCGCGATCTTCCGGTAGCGATAGTTCCCCGACTGCATGGTATGCCGCCACATTGATCAGCATGAACGCGACGCCGACGATCACACTGGTCGCGTAGAGCACCGCCAAGCCGGGAAACAGGAAAGGCAGCATCGTGCCGATTCCGACCATCGCCGACCCGAGCAGTAGCGGTTTTTCCATGCCCGCCCGGTCGATCCAGCGTCCTGCCGTGACCGATAGTAACGCCGGCAATAATGCATACATGGCCACTAGCACGCCTACCGTGAGCGCCGAGGCGCCCTGGTGGATGGCATAGAGGGTCACCGTCACGCGACTGCCGCTGAAAGCAACGTGGTCGAGAACCATGAGGATGATGATGAGGGGCAGGGGGCGCATTGTCGGGGAGGGCGGTATGGCGTTAAGTTGGCGATTGGCGGCCATGCCTACCTCAAGACGTGGAGGCGTCCTGAACATCGCCATTGCGACGCCCAGGGAAGTAATGATTATGCCGACAATCGAAATGGCGGTCGGCACGACGCCAAATACCAGGTATTCCATGGCGACGGCGAAGATCGGCGGCAGGTACATCATGCTGGTCACGCGCGTCGCTTCGCCACGCCGCATCAACGTATGCAATGCGTTGACCCCGAGTATCGACGCGAGTATGACCAGAAAAGCAATTGCGCCGAGCAGCGGCCAGGACCAGTTGATCCGGGCGCTCTCAAAAACGATACTTAGCGGCACCAGGACAAGAAGAGATGCCGCGAACTGAATGAGCGCGCCGCTGCGTAGATCGACGGTCGGACAGAAGCGCCGCTGATACAGCGTGCCGGCCGTGAGTGATACGAGTCCGGTGATCACCGCAACCAGGCTTCCGAGGGTAATGGCGCGAATGTCGATCTTGTGCCAGACGATCAGCGCCACGCCGGCGAAGCCCAGCAGGATGCCGATCCATTGCCGACGCGTGGGCCGCTCGCCGAACCAGCCAATAGCAATCAGCGCCGTGGCGAGCGGCTGCAGCGCCAGGATCACTGCGGCGATACCCGCCGACATGCCGAGATATTGCGCATAGTGGGTACCGGACAGGTGAATGGCGTGCATCAGCAGTCCGGCGATGACGATGTGGAACCATTCGCGACCCGATTGCGGCCACGGCGGCTTTATCCATACCATGAGCGGGATGAGACAGAACAGTCCAAAGGCGAATCGCAGCGAAAGAAAAGTAAATGGCGCGGCGTACTGGATACCGATTTTGGTGGCGATGAATCCCGAACCCCAGACGATGACGAAATACCACGCCAGAAGCGCGTCAGTGCGGTGAGAGGCGGAAATATTCAAGCGATCATGCGCCGGAGGACAAACTCAAGCACTGGTGCGGCCCGCAGGCCACAAAGCCGCTAAACGCCTCGCCAGTGCTTGAGTTTGTGCAGGTGGCGATGGCGCATTGAACAATGACCCAATGGCCTCACAGCCCTCCTTACGCACCTTGCTTGCGATCCTGGCGAATCATATCGCTCGCATGCTCGGCGATCATTACGACGGGTGAGTTGGTGTTTCCGGAGGTGATTGACGGCATGATTGAGGCATCAACGACACGCAGTTGCTCGATGCCATGCACGCGCAAACGCGCATCAACTACGGCCATGGCGTCGCTCGACGGCCCCATTTTGCAGGTACCCACCGGGTGAAAAATGGTCGTGCCGATATTGCCGGCGGCGCTCACCATCGCTTCATCGCTTTCATATGACGGTCCGGGCAGGAATTCTTGCGGACGATACTTGCCGAGTGCGGGGGCGGCGGCAATCCGCCGCGTCAGTCGCAGCGAATCAATAGCGACACGGCGATCGCTGTCGGTCGAAAGATAGTTGGGCTGAATCACCGGGTACTGGCGGGCATCCGCGCTCTGGATGCGCACATAGCCGCGACTGTCGGGACGCAAATTGCAAATGCTTGACGTAAACGCAGGAAAGGGATGCGGCGGATCGCCAAATTTATCGAGCGACAACGGTTGCACATGAAACTCAATATTGGCTGACGTCATCGCCGGATCCGATTTCGCAAATGCACCGAGTTGCGAAGGCGCCATGGTCAATGGGCCGGTGCGAAACAACGCGTATTGCAGTCCCATGCGCGCCTTGCCGAACCAGCTATTGGCCTGCTCATTGAGCGTTGGCACACCATGAACCTTGAATGCCATGCGCAGTTGCAGATGATCCTGCAGGTTTTCACCGACACCGGGCAAATCGTGGCGGATATCAATGCCATGCCGTTGCAGCAGATTGCCGGGCCCGACGCCAGAAAGCTGCAACAACTGCGGTGAATTGATGGCGCCGGAGGCGAGAATGGTCTCGCATTGCGCATCGGCGACGAACTCTTCATTTCCCTGCACGAATTCGACCCCATGCGCACGTCGCACACCATCTCGCGTGTTGAGGATGATTTTCTTCACCAGCACATCGGTGAGTACGGTCAGATTAGGCCGTTGCATCACCGGCCGCAGAAATGCCTTGGACGCACTCCATCGAACGCCGGTGCGCTGATTGACCTGGAATCGGGCGGAACCGAAGTTATCGCCGCCATTGAAATCCGCGATCTTGGGGATGCCGCATTGCTCGGCCGCGTCGCGCCACGCATTGAGAATTTTCCAGTCGAGGCGCTGCTCTTCTACCCGCCATTCACCACCGGCGCCATGAATGTCGCTGCCGCCGCCGTAATGATCTTCGGTGCGTTTGAAAACCGGAAACACATCGTTCCACGACCATCCGGGATTGCCCAGCGCTGCCCACGCATCATAGTCGCGCGCTTGTCCGCGCAGGTACAGCATGGCATTGATTGACGAGCACCCGCCCAGCACCTTGCCGCGGGCGTAGAGGATGGACCGTCCGTTCAGGCCGTCGCAAGGTTCGGTGCGATAGCACCAGTCGGTGCGTGGATTGCCGATACAGAAGAGGTAGCCAACGGGAATATGAATCCAGATCCAGTCGTCCTTGCCGCCCGCTTCCAGCAGCAGCACGCGCACCTCGGGATCGGCTGAAAGACGATTGGCGATCACGCAGCCTGCCGTGCCGGCGCCGACGATGACGTAATCAAAAATCCCGAAGGATTTGGTCATGGCAATTTGAGGGTTTTCTTGGTATTGTGCCGTTAGAATAGTGCCACAAACCGCAACGTACGGAAAATCAGGATGCTTGATACGCATCGCTGACACAAAGCTGGAGGACGCAATTTGGACCTGTTTGGAAAGCTGACGAAATGGTGGGGTACTCCGCTACCACGTAGCGTGTTGCTGCTTTCGATAGCGATCCTGCTGTTCACTTTCCTGTTGCGGGTCCCGACAAAGGATCAGTCAATCCTGGGCGTGCTGGAACGGATTGCCTTCGATCAGCAAATGAATTTCATGCGCAAGTTTTACCCGCGCGACGCCAAGGTGGAGCCAGTATTGATCGGTATCGATGAGGCGGCCGAGGATATGTTCGAGGAACCGCTGGCGTTGTGGCACCGGCATTTTGCCAAGACGCTCGATGCGCTGGTCATCGCCAAGCCTGTCCTGGTCGGCATCGATATTCAGATGCCGTCCCGATCGTTCAATAAGTATTTGCCTGGCGGCGATCTTGCCCTTTTGCGCAGTCTGCATGCGCTCAAGAGTGCGCTGCCGCTGGTGGTAGTTCACACGTTTGATCGCGCCGGAAACCTGGCGCCGATTCATCCGGCCTACCTCGGGCAGCTCGGTGACGAATCCTTTGCCATAGATCGGGTTCTGGAAGACCGCGATAGTACTGCGCGGCGTTTTGCCGAGCGCGAAATTATCAAGGAAGGTTCGCTTCCGCCGTTCGCGGCCTATATCGCACGACTGCTAGGCAAGGAACCTGGAACAGGCTACATCGATTTTTCGGTGGGTGGCGAAATCAACTATGTACCGATGCAACAAGTGATTGGCTGGCTGGAAAGTGGCGACGTTGGCGAGTTGACACGAAGATTTGCCGGCCGGGTCGTGCTCATTGGCTATGTTGCCAAATCGCAGGACCGCTGGGCGCTACCTGTTCCTCTATCGCCTTGGGAGCGCGACACAAAAGGGGAGTTGATACTGAAGCAGCCGGGAATCGTGGTGCACTTTCAGACGCTGCGTAGTATGTTGGGTGATGGACTGCTGCAGCCTATTTCGTTGCTTTGGCAGACATTGATTTACGTGTTATTGCTCGGATTCGTGTTTGTGCCGTCCAATCGCCGCACTTACTTTCTTGCCGTGGTGATCGCGCCCCCCCTGTTTTTTTCCATTTCAGTGATCTTGATCACAGCGCACATCCTCATTCCCGCCCTAACATTCCTCGTATTGTTGTGGATTGCGGTGGCAGTTGGCGCGGCAGCGGATGGAATGCAGACGTTGCTGGACAAGAATCACCTGAAGCAGTCGCTAAAGGGAAGCGTTTCTCCGGCGGTGCTACAGGAAATTCTGGCGGGCAACCTGTCGACGGGTGTTTCGGCAAAAACGGCGGAAATATGTGTGCTTTTCAGCGATATACGAGGTTTCACCGGGCTGTCGGAAACGCTATCTCCAGAGACGGTCACCGACTTGCTGACACGCTATTTCGATCGCATGGTGGCTTGCGTACACCGCTATGACGGCACGATGGATAAGTTCATGGGCGATGGCATGATGGTGTTGTTTGGTGCCCCGCGCAGCGTCGGCAATCCCTGCATCAACGCCGTCAATTGTGCGCTGGATATGGTGGAGGCGTTGACAAAATTGAACGAGGAATTTGCCGCGGAGGGATTGCCGGACTTGAAGATTGGAATCGGCATAAACTATGGAAAAGTCGTGGTTGGCAACATTGGCTCGACGGAACGGCACAACTATTCGGCCATTGGCGACGCGGTCAATGTGGCGTCGCGGGTGGAAGGTTTAACCAAACGGCTGGGTGCACAGATTGTGTTGACGGGCGCCTTGAAGGATAAGTTGGGCGATGCTTTTGAGCTGACCGATTTTGGCGAGCAGACGATTCGGGGGCACAGCCCCATGCGCCTTTGGGGGGTAAGTACCAAAGGATTAGTAACAAAGGCGGGTATTCCGCCCGTGGCAGACGCGCGTTAGTGGCATCGGTAATGTATTTTCGGGAGACGATGATGAGAGCAAGGTTTCTATTTTCCGCAGTCGCCATATCCGCGGCGGCGCTTTCTGTGCAGGCGCAAACCGGCATTGCGTTTATCACCGACGTCAAAGGTGAAGCCGGACTGGACGCGGGCAAGGCGTCGCTGATGGCGGAGATCAAGAAAGGCGCGCGCATCAATTGCGTCAGGGAATGCGCGGTGGGTGTGATGTATTTGCTTTCTGGCAAGGAATACGTCCTCAAGGGCCCGGGCGATTTCCTGGTGGGTGATGATGAGGTGACCGCCAAGATCGGAGCGCCGCCAACGGTGCGCGAAACAAAGTGGAAAGTGTCTTCACAGGTTGTCGCGCAGGCCTCGCAGGCTTCAAGCGCCTCGATCCGCATGCGTAGCCTTGGATCCGCCAAGGCTGAAGTTTCGATGCCTGCCGAACGATTGCTGTATCCGCGCGATACCAATGTCGCCACGCTTCAGCCGGCGTTTCGCTGGACTTCCGCGAACGCGAAGGGACCGTTCGAGTTTGAACTCAAGGCAAGCGGTAGCGCAAAGCCGCTCTACAAAGCCAAAGCCGGCTCGATGAATGTCAACCTTCCGGGCAACATCAAGTTGCAGCCTGATCTGGAATATAGCTGGGCGGTCAAGTCCGGGGCGACCTACATCGGCATGACGAGTTTCAAGACTTTGCCTACGAGTGCAATTGATTTGGCGCAGAAACGCAAGCCAGATGAAAAGGCAGCTTTTTCTGATTGGTTGCTTTATGGGCTGACATTGAAAGAAGTCGGCGCCGATCAGGATGCCAGTGAGGTTTGGGGGAGGCTTGCCAAAGACAGGCCCGATCTGCCGGAACTTGCCGCACTCGCCAGGTAGGCTGTCCGCGCTCGCGAAAACGGCGTTCCGACGGGGTCGGCGCGCCGTTTTGCATTCTGCAAACGGCTTAGGACGCTTTTTAGATGGCTCGGTGTTGTCTTTTGGGCAATAATTGGGAAAAGAAAATAGTTGTTTATGCGCGCTTTGCTTCTGAAATTCGTTGTTCCTCGTTTGTACCGATCAGGATGGCGCCTGACGTTTGCGCTCGCCTGTTTGGCGTCCGTTTCGGCATATGCTTACGATGATCGTGTCGCGCTGGTCATCGGTAACGACAGCTATATTAACGAGCCACTGAAAAACGCCGTCAACGATGCCCGCGCCATGCAAAAGGTGCTGCAGGACCTCGGATTCAAGGTGTTGTTCAAGCCGAATGCCGATATACAGACCATGCGCGCGGCCGCCGTGCAGTTTGCCAAGCAGATGGATGGTGCGTCCGCGGCGGTCTTTTACTATGCCGGACATGGAATTCAATACAGCAACAAGAACTACTTGATCCCGATCGATGCCAAGCTGACCGCCGAGCAGGAAATCGCCTATTTCGCGCTCGAGGTGAATCAGATACTCGATAGCATGGAAGAGGCCAAGGTTCGTCATAAGTTCATCATTCTCGATGCCTGTCGCAGCAACCCGTTTCGCAATCTGAGCGTCGCCAGCGGCCTTGCCAAGAGCGCCCGTGTGCCACCGGGCACGACGATTTCCTATGCGGCGGCAGCCGGCGCCATTGCGTTGGACGGCGACGGCGAGAATGGCCTCTATACCAAGCACCTTGTCAGGGAGATTCGCATTCCGGGGCAGACCGAAAGCACCGTGTTCGCCAACGTCGGCTCCAACGTCGCCCAGGAGAGTAACAGCCGGCAAAATCCGGAAAACCAGTCGACGGCGTCGCCACGCGGGGCTTTCCTGTTTGCCGGCGCGAACCTGGCAAGCGTGAGTAACGGTGGGATTTCGGGCGATACCAATGCGTTGGTAGACAAGGAGTTCTGGTCCAGCGTGAAAGACAGCCGCAAGGTCGAAGACTACGAAGCGTATCTTTCGCAGTTTCGGACCGGGATATTTGCGACCCTGGCGCGCAATCGCATTGAGAACATCAAGCAGGAAAGATCCCTGCAACAAGTTGCCATCGCGCCGTCTTCCCGCACGGAGGCAGTTGCGCAACGGGTAATCGTTGCAGATAAAGCTCCAGAAGTTTCGACAAGGCCCATGGAGTCGTCCGCTGCGCCGGTGAAGTTGACGGCGCCGCAAACCATCGTCACAACTTCTGCTTCGCCCGCTGCGGTACCTGCTGCTGCACCCGCGTCGTCTGCTTTCAACACAGCGAATGCCGTTGATTCACAGCCCATTCGGCTGGCAAGCGCCGCGCCGGCAATTCAGACCAGCGAAGTGCGCGGGATGGAGTCAAAACCGGCTGCGCCGGGGATGTCCCTCCCTGCGGCCGCGGCATCAATACCCGCATCCACGACTGCGCCAGCGGCCAATCACGTGGCAGTACTTTCGCCCGAGCAGAAAACGTCACTGCCACCCCCACCGGCTTTTCCGAAAATACTGTCGGGCGCGCTGGAATTTGCCGACGGTGCACGATATGTCGGGGGGTATAAAGAAGATCAGGAGAAGAATCAGACGTTGCATGGGAGGGGCGAGTACATTTCCAATGCATTCCGGTATGAAGGCGAATTTCGTGACGGAAAAAAGCAGGGGAAAGGCGTCTACATCTGGGCAAATGGCGACAAGTTTGATGGGGAATTCGCCAATGACCAAGTCTCAGGCAAGGGTAAATGGGAGTTTGCGAGCGGCGATGTCTACGAAGGGGATGTCTTGAATGCGATCATGGCAGGCAAGGGCGTTCTGGTCACAAAGAGTGGTGACAAATACGAAGGCATGTTTGCTGATGGCAAACCGCACGGACAAGGTGTGTACATTTTCGCCAGCGGCGACAGGTTCGAGGGCAGCATGGCGGCGGGGAAAATGGCGGGCAACGGCGTCTACGTCAGCAAGAGCGGTGACAAGATTCTTGCGCCGTTTATTGACAATGTTGCGCACGGTGCCGGGACGTACGAATTTGCCAATGGCGACCGTTATGTCGGCCAAATCCAGAATGGCCTGCTGACCGGTAAGGGCAAATACTTTCACTCCGACGGGCAACGCTCGGAGGGCAGCTATGTGAACGGACTTCTCAACGGTGACGGTAAA
Organism: Betaproteobacteria bacterium; assembly: GCA_016720925.1. NCBI lineage: Bacteria > Pseudomonadati > Pseudomonadota > Betaproteobacteria > Betaproteobacteria bacterium. Next base: position 328,290 of record JADKJR010000004.1, read on the forward strand.
TTTTTTTACAACAATGGATCAATGTTCGAGGGAACCTTTGAAGGCGGGTTCAAACGTGCAAAAGGGCTGATGATCCAGAGTGACGGCAGCAAGCGCAAAGCCGTCATTGTCAATGGCGAAACGACTTTTCCCGAAGGCTGACTAGTGCAAGTGCCATCTGTGTCAATCGGCTGCCTGTGAGTATTAATCTGGGCATTGTCGCAGGGACCACCGGGACGGTGACCATCATCGTGGGCGACGAACATACCGCGCCACGCATCGGCTCCGGCCAGATTCACGTTCTCGCCACGCCAGTCATGATCAATCTGTTTGAAGCCGCTGCCTTGGCCGCGTGCGAGCATTTGCTTCCTGCAGGGCATCAAAGTCTCGGCACCCATCTGGATGTATCCCATATTGCCGCTACCCCTGTCGGCATGCGTGTGACCGCGACTGCTGAAGTCATGTCGGTTGAAGGTCGCACCATTAAATTTCGCCTCAAAGCTGAAGATGAACGTGACGTCATCGGCGAGGGCACGCACGAGCGCGTGGTGGTGAATGTCACCAAATTTGATCTGCGGGTACAGGAAAAGACTGCGCTGATCAGGCGCTGATTCCCGGCGCCGCCCGATTACTGATCGCAGGCAATTTCCGAAAAATTGTCGTGCCTAACGCCGTAACTCTAGCATTGGCGGGGTTCGCAGGCGAATAATGGCCCGAAAGGCCCGTCCGTGCTAGGGTTTGTGCTGAATATGCGGGACATGCGCTGCAACGAGCTCGCTTTGTTGCCGCGAAAGCACCTCGCGAATTTTCGGTAGCGCGGCACGCGCAGCCGCTTCGCCGCGCTGGATGCACATTCGCCGATATTCTTCGCTGATACCCGCGTAATAACCCAGATCGGGGTGAATCAGCACGTCCGCGTATACCGCCTGGTTCGCGACTTTTGCCGCGCGTGCACGGTCTCGCGTCGCCCAGTTTGCAGGCGCCTGCGTTGGAATGGCATGCACATATGCCGACACGTCCACGGCAATCACCATCCGTGCGCCGAGTTCGCGCGCAACGCGGATCGGAACAGGTTCTGCCTCGTCGCCATCGTGATATTCCACGCTGCGGATTCGCACCGGCGCAAATTGCCCCGGTGTCGCGCTTGATGCGCGTACCGCGGCGGCGGTGTTGCCACGATTGAATATGGTCAGCGTGTTGTTGCCGAGAATTGATGCCGTCACCGCCAGCTTTCGTCTGAATCCCTCGAGTGGCTTGCGACCGGTGCGTTCATTGATAAATGCCTCAATGGCGCCGCCGTCGCCCGCCAAGCCTCTCGTTGAGATGCCAATGAATCGCTTGGGGTCAAGGTCGAGTGCGATCTGCTCGATCGCGGCGGCTGGCATGTGATCGGCATAGAGCGCGCCGATCATCGCGCCCACACTTGCGCCCACGACCAAGTCGGCTTCGATGCCGTTTTCCTCGAGCACTTTGAGGACGCCGATATGCGCGAAGCCGCGCGGTCCTCCAGCACCAAGAACCAGCGCAACGCGCGGCCGTTCCGCAGCGTCGTAGGGTTCAAAGGTCGGCGCGTCAGGTCCGTTGTATTCCGCGATGCCACCAACGCAACCCGCGAGCAACGACGCGAGGACACCTGCACGAATGCAATCGCCCTGCTTGCACGTGAGGCCGATTGCACGCATAGTGGCAAACAATTTTTTCATGACCAGAATCTACCATGCCATCCATCAGTAACCAATACGACGCCGTCATCATCGGCGGCGGTCACAACGGACTCGTTTGCGCCTGCTATCTCGCCAAAAAAGGATTGAAAGTGCGGGTGCTGGAACGCCGTTCCATTGTCGGCGGCGCGGTGGTGACCGAAGAGTTTCATCCCGGATTCCGCAATTCGTCGGCGAGCTACACCGTGAGTTTGCTGAATCCCCTGATCATCCACGATTTGAATCTGGCGCAACACGGATTGAGGATCGTCGAGCGGCCATTTTCAAATTTTTTGCCATTGGGCGATCGCGAGTACATCAAGGTTGGAGGCGGGCTGGCGGCCACGCAGGCCGAAGTGGCGCGGTTTTCACGGCGCGATGCGGATCGCCTGCCTGAGTACTACGCGATGCTCGATCGGGTTGCAGCGGTATTGAAAGACTTGCTGCTGGAAACACCGCCGAATGTGGGCGGCGGGATTGCCGACGTGTTGCGGGCCTGGAAAGTGGGCAAGCGTTTCAAGTTGCTCGACATGACGGCGCGACGCGACGTACTCGACCTTTTTACGAAAAGCGCGGGTGATGTGCTTGATCAGTATTTCGAGTCCGGGCCGATCAAGGCCTGTTTTGGATTTGATAGCGTCGTCGGCAATTTTGCATCACCGTACACGCCAGGTTCCGCGTACGTGCTTTTGCACCATGTGTTCGGCGAGGTAAACGGCAAGCCCGGCATTTGGGGCCACGCGATCGGCGGCATGGGTGCGATCACGCAGGCGATGGCAAAGGAGGCGATTGCGCGCGGGGTTGAAATCTCGGTGGACGCACCGGTGGCGCGCGTGGAAGTGGTCGATGGCAAAGCCAGCGGCGTGGTGCTCGGAGATGGTACCCGCATTGCAGCGAAATGCGTGGTCTCGAACCTGCATCCGAAGTTGCTATTCCAGTCGCTGATTCCGCCGAAGGATGTGCCGGCCGAATTTGCCCAGCGCATTGCCGCGTACAAATCGGGGTCGGGAACATTCCGCATGAATGTGGCATTGTCGGAATTGCCGCGATTCAGTTGTTTGCCGGAGCCGGGACCGCATCTTTCCTCGGGCATTATCATGGCGCCATCGCTCAATTACATGGAGCGGGCGTTCTTTGACGCAAAGACATTTGGGTGGTCAAGGAAACCCATTGTGGAAATTCTCATTCCGAGTACGGTGGACGATTCGCTCGCGCCAAAAGGCCAGCATGTCGCGAGTCTGTTTTGCCAGCATGTTTCGCCAGCACTTCCTGATGGTCGCAACTGGGATGACCACCGTGATGAAGTTGCCGATCTGATGGTTGATACGGTTACGCAATTCGCGCCGAATTTCAAAGCCAGTATCATCGCGCGGCAGATTTATTCGCCACTGGATATGGAGCGCACTTTTGGACTGATTGGCGGCGATATTTTTCATGGCACGTTATCGCTGGATCAGTTGTTCAGCGCGCGGCCAATTCTGGGATATGGAAATTACCGGACACCGATCAAGAGTCTCTATCAGTGCGGGGCAGGCACACATCCCGGTGGCGGTGTCACCGGCGTACCCGGGCACAATGCGGCGCGGGAAATCATCAGGGACAGGTAGTTGTTCTACTTCCAGTCGGGTTTGCGCTTTTCCAGAAATGCCGCCACGCCTTCTTGCGCGTTCGGCTGCATGAAATTGCATGAAATCGTCGCCCCTGCATCCTGGTACGCGGCTTCAATGCCTGTTTCCATTTGCCGGTAAAGCAATGCCTTACCCATCGCCAACGCGTCGCGCGGCTTGGCTTTGAGGTTTTCCGCGAGCTTCAACGTCTCTGCCCTCAAAGCCTCTGCCGTGACCACCCGATTCACCAGTCCCCAGGCGAGTGCGGTGGCGGCATCGATGAATTCACCCGTCATCAGCATTTCCGCTGCGCGCTTGCGCGAGATGGTTCGCGACAGCGGCACAGCGGGAGTCGAGCAGAACAATCCGAGATTCACGCCTGAGACCGCGAATTTGGCGTGTTCCGCCGCGACCGCCAGATCGCATTGGGCGACCAACTGGCATCCTGCCGCCGTCGCCATGCCTTGGACTTCAGCAATCACCGGCACCGGCAGATGGGCAATCTTGAGCATCATGGCCGAGCATTGCTGGAAAAGTTGCCGTACGAAAGTCTCGTCCCCGGCGGCCTTCATCTCTTTCAAATCGTGCCCCGCACAAAAAGCGCTGCCGTTCGCGGCGATGACGAGTACGCGCACGTTTTCGTCCCCTTTGATTTGATCCAGCGCCGCATGCAGGGCTGCCAGCAGGGCAGAGGACAGGGCGTTGTATTGCTTTGGCCGATTGAGCGTAAGGATTGCAATTCCATCATTAATTGTAATATTAATCATGGGGTTATCGATTGAATCTAATATGTCCATGGCTGTTGTCCGGCGCGAGATTGTCTGTGGAAATGATACCCCACCTGCGGGAAACCTGTTGCAGGGTGAGGCACGTAGGTGGAGCACACACAAAATTACCCAAATGTGCGTTATGACACTGCCGGCGTCGTAGCCGGCGCGTAGCATCTGGCAAACACGCGAGCACATGTCGTCCAAAGGGGGGCCACGGGGAGTTTACAAGTGCTGGTCAAGCGAATAATATGTGCTGCTAGAATTTAAAAATAGACTTTTCCTTTGAAATCAAAAACAAAGGAAACAATCTTGACGCGGTTTAACAACGTCCGCCTTTGCGGTTGTGTGTTCGCGACGGTGGCGCATCTCGACGGTTATGCCCATGATAAGAAAATTCATTTTGCGTGGATGGTCTCCGCAGTTGGTGAGGCGCCAGATTCCCTTGCTTGGCGTTGCATTGAGTGCTGCCTTTTCATTGGCCGCACTGGCTGCGGGCAATCCCAAGCTCCTCATGGATGCGCAGCAATTGCTGGACGCCGAAAACCCCAAGCAGGCTTACAAGATTCTCTTTGACGAGCAGAAGCATTATGCCGACGACCGCAAGTTCGACTACTTGCTCGGCGTGGCAGCGCTCGGCAGCAGCAAGATCGAGGACTCTATTATTGCCCTGGAGCGCGTGCTGGCTGCCAAGCCGAGTAACGCCGAGGCCTCGATGTATTTGGGGAAGGCCTATTTCCTGGCGGGATCAATGGATCTGGCCGAAGCGACATTTCGGCAGTTGCAACGAAAAAATCCACCGCCACTGGCGCGGGCAACCATCGACCAGTATTTGCAGGCAATCGCACAGCGGCGCGCACAAGGCAAGCGCGCCATCTATGGCTACGGCGAACTGTCGCTGGGCTATGACAGCAACATCACTGGCGTGCCCTCGGATTTCACCGCTGCCGTGGTATCTGCTTTCAATATTCCCGGCATCGACCCGACCGGTAACTCGATCAAGCGCAAGGCGGCATATATGGGCGCGGCCGCCGCCGTGGATTACGTTCAACCATTCAACGCAACCTGGTCCGGGGTGCTGGGCGCGGAAGCGCGCGGCCGGGCCTATCGCCATGAAGGCGCATTCAATTCCGTGTTGGGCGATGTGCGCGGAGGCGTTGCCTGGAATAGCGGTGTTCATGGAGTAAAGGTCAGCGCCGGTTACAGCCAGTTCAAGCAGAAGGGCGACGCACCCGGCGACCCGATGCCGACCAACGATCGCAAAATGACCACGCTCGGCGGCGACTACCGCTATGCATTGTCCGAACAACAGCAGTTGAATGTTGGTCTGAGTGGGTCGCGCGTGAGATTTCCGCAGAACGACATAGAGGATTTTGATGCGGTGGCGGTTTCTGCCGGGTGGCAAAGACAGTTTACCGGTAGTGGAATGCCGGTGATGCAGGTCAGCGGGTATTACAGTCGGGACGAGGCAGTGCGCAAGCTGGCTGATGGGGTATCGGATAAATCCAAGCACGTCGGTGGATTGCGCAGTTATTACCAGTATTCACTGTCGGAAAAATTGTCGCTGTTCAACGGCCTCGGTTTCACCACGCGCCGCGATCAGAGTGCATTTGCACGCGCGACGCAAGTTGAGTTTGGCCGCGACCAGCTCACCGATATCACGCTGGGTGTGAATTGGCGCTTCCAGCCGAAGTGCGCATTGCGCGCACAATGGTTTGGTTCTCGCAACGATTCCAACATCGCCATCTACGACTACACACGCAACGAGATGTCGTCGAACATCCGCTGCGAATTCATGTGATTTTTTAGCCCACGCCCGATGAGCACGAATATGGGAGTTTCAAACATGCAAGTATCCAGATTCCTCAGAACCCACCCGGTGCGCCCTATCGCGCTGGCGGTAATGGTCTTGGCTATCGCATCGCTTTCGGGAGCGTCCGGTGCGTCGGCAGAGAGTGGACGGTTTACCTTTGTGATCGGCAGGGTAGAGGTGCAATCGCCCGGCAGCTCTGTTCCCGTTTTGGCGAAGCCGGGAACGGAAGTGAATCGGGGTGACACCATCATCACTTATGCCGATGGAATGGCACAGTTGACAATGGTCGACGAAGCGCGCCTGTCCCTTCGGTCGAACTCACGTTTGCGCGTCGAAACCTATTCGTCACGTGGAGAGTCGCAACCTCCCACTTCGCTACTCAATCTGCTACGTGGCACATTGCGGGCCTTTACGAGCGCGCTTACGTCAAACAAGGACAACTACAAAATGCGTACCGCCGTTGCCACGGTGGGCATTCGCGGATCGGGCAACGTTCTCAATCAGTCGGACGACGACTCCACGACCACGAATCACACCATCGAGGGCGAACACAGCATCACCGCTAACGAAGGCAATTTTCCGCCGGTGTTCACACATCCCAACCAGACTGTTCAGGTCATCAGGGGGCAGGCGCCGAAGTTCATCCCGACGCCACTGTTCATGCTGGATGCCGGCAAGACCATGGTGGGTTCGGGCGATACCGACAGCGCGCCCGGTACGACAGGCGACGACGGACAATCGCGTGGAGTGGGTAGTTTCCCCGGTAGCGGCGCGGCCATCGTTGGCGGCAACGGCCTTGGTTTTCCCGATACTAATGTGAATGCCGGAACGGATCCCATCAATCTGCAGAACATTGTGATTGCATCAAATGGTACGGCGTTTTCCGATCAGGCCGCACCTGAACAAATCCGCCTCGATGCGGGCGCCCTGCGTGCTTACAGCGCCTATGCGGGGGCACAGAGCGGTACCTCAATCGATATCAAGGGCGGCAACGTTGCCGATTTGCAGACCATCATTATCGACGGTGGCATGACCATCGTACTTGGACGCTGGACCGGCGTGAGCAGCCTCGCGTTCAGCGGCGGCAACGGTTATGTTGGCGCGGGCGGAATACATTGGGGCTATGGCGGCACTGGATTTCCCGCGTATTTGTCCGATGTCCTTACCGGCACCGTCTCCTATACGCGCGTCGGAGCGACCACGCCAACCAACCAGTTGGGCACGACCGGCCAACTTGTGAATACCATCCTCGACGTCAATTTCACTTCACGTACCCTGAACGCAACACTTGGCATCACCATGCCAACAGCGGGCGGCACCAACGGTGGCAATTGGACCCTGCAGGCGACAAATGTGCCTTTCGCGCTGAATTCATTCATTGCGTTTACCGGTGGTGGCGGCTTGACCGTCACCAACGGTACGGGGCAAAGTTCGGCGAGCAACAGCGGGTTAAGCGGCACTATCGACGGTAGTTTTGTCGGTTCCACATTGAATGGCGCGCTGGTGGGTTATGGATTCGTCGATCAAACCGGCAGCGGCTCAGCTGGGTTTCAGAGCGTCAGCGGGGTTGTGGCATTCCAGGGGCCTTCGCAAAACGCCGCCGCGCAATATCGTGACGGCCTGGTCTCCGATCCCAATGGCGCATTGAGTGGTGCGAGCTATATCCGTAGTTATGCAACCACCAATCGCCCAGAGGAAGTTTCGGTAGGCGATCAGGGACGGGTCACGGCGTTCACGGCGCCATATGTCGCAGGGAATCACCTTGTCGGGCACGTGAACTATGCACAAGGCACGTCCACCATTGTGGACAACGGATTCGATCCAACAACCGGTCTGGTTTGGGGTCGTTGGTCCGGTGGCGCGGCAACCATTGGCGGTCAGAGCGCCAATCTGACGAATAGCAGCCTTCACTACATCTTCAGTCCGACGCAAAACGGCCCTGTATCGTTGCCGCTGACAGGCACGGCGGTGTATGACGTGGTCGGCTCCACGCGTCCGACCGATGGCGCGGGACACACCGGAACGATGAATGCCGCGACCCTTGCCGCCAATTTCAGCGCGCGAACGGTGGATACGTCCGTCAACATCGGCATCAACGGCCAGACCTGGAATGGCGCGGCTACTGGCGTGCCGATCTATCGCGACCAATATTTCTCTGCGTATGGTGGCGGCAGCATAGCCGGCGTGCCACGACCGTCGCTGCTGACGATCACTTGCGCGCCAAACTGTACACCAGCCCTGCCGACCGGCAGTCTGGATGGATTCTTCACCGGGCGCACTGGCAGCGGCGCAGGGGTGATGTACAACCTTGGTGGCAATGCGGGTGCGATTGCATTTGCGAAGAGGGGCAGGTGAGTGCGTGAATCGTGACTTCGAACCAGTGCAATGTTCACCGCGTGTGCTTGACAGCAGTATGAAACGCCAGCATTGGCGAGGGTTACAGGCCGAAATGCCGCTGTGAGCCGCTTCAGTGCTTGAGTTTGGTATGAGAGTAACTTGCCCGATTGCGGCGGACTGAATACGCAAGGAATAATGATGAGGTTTCATTCGACTCAAAAGGATGCATCGATTGCCCGCATTTTGTGGTGTGCGCTCACGGCGCTTGTTCTTGTCGCGATTGCCCCGCTCGCATTCGCACAGCAGGTGATCGCGCCGGCGACGATCAGCTTTGGCAATGTCCCGCTGACCGTGCCCGTCACGCAGACTGGCACGTTCAGCAACAATTCGACCTTTCAATCCGTCACCATTACGGCGCTCTCGACGTCGGATGCGCGCTTTGTTGCTGTGGGTTCGGGGGGCACGCCGTGCAATGTTGGAGCAGTGCTGAATTCCGGCGTGAGCTGTACCTATGCGCTGACGTTTACGCCGACAGGCACGGGTGCGTATAACAACACCACAACGGTGGCATACGACCTCGTCGGCGTACCGCAGACGCCTTTGACGCAGGCGTCCAACGGCACGGGATTTCTGTTGCCGTCGTCATATTCCCCGCCATCGCTCAGCTTTGGCAACGTGCCCTTGACGCTCGCGACTTCGCAAAACTTCACGTTTACCAATGACTCCAACACGACGCCACCGTACTCAACGCCGTATACCATCACCAGTTTTACCACCACGGGGCTGGGTTTTACGGCAGCTGGCAGCGGCGGCAATCCTTGCGCGGTAGGTCTGGTTCTTGCTCCCGGCGCGAGCTGCGGCGGGACGGTGACATTTCAGATCGGAGGAGCTGGGGCGTCCAATGGCACCACTACCATTGGATTCCTGACGGGGCTCGGTGCAAATCCGCCTTACACCCAGTCCATAGCGAGTTCGGGTCTCGGTTTTGTGCCACCGTCAACGCTCACGCCGCCATCCATTTCGTTTGGCAACGTGCCCGTCGGACCCGTCACACAGAGTTTTTCATTCACCAATACATCGAATGGGACGGCGTTTCCGTCGACCTACCTGCGCTTGGGGGGGGGGGGGCCGTGGAATCGGTCTCACGCTTGCCGCAGGGGCCAGCTGTGGCGTCACGGTTACGTTCACTCCCGCAGGAGTGGGAGCATCCGGTGGATCAACCACGATAGGATTCCTGGCAGGGCTGGGCACCGATCCACCTTATTCGCAATCAGTTTCATTGTCCGGCATCGGCGTTGCGATCCCGGTGGTTACCATCTCAGGTGTGACCACCTTCCCGAATACAAACCTGGGGTCATCGAGCGCATTACAAACCATCACGATCACCAATAGCGGTGGCGCAATACTCACGCTTAACAGCATCACACATAGCAATGCAAGCATCTTCCCTGATACCACCGGCGGACCGCCACCGAGCTTGGTACATTGGTGCGGATTTGGTTCGGTCGCCGGTGGCGCACCCAATACCGGCTCGCCAATCAATATTGCCCCGGGCGGCTCTTGCGCGCTGAATCTCATTTTTGCGCCCAATGCGATCGGCCCGCTGACCGGCACCATCACCATCAACTCCAATGCGACACCCGGCACGGACACGATTACCGTCACCGGTACAGGCACGGGTACTGCGCCAGTGATCCCCGTTAGCACGCCGCCAAATGGTGTGGTCGGTGTGCCCTACGCGTATACCTTCACCGCGACGGGAACAGCACCGATTACATGGAGTATCGCCACAGGCACTTTGCCACCTGGCGTTACGCCGAGCCCGACGGGCTTGTTCAGCGGCACGCCCACCGCCGCGGGGTCATTTACGTTCACGGTGCAGGCAGCTAATGGCGTGTTGCCCAATGCCACGCAGACGGTCACGATTACCATCGCTGCCGCGCCGCCACCGTCGATGTCGGTGAGCTTTGCTCCCGCGAGCGTATTGCCCGGTGTGAACGCGCTGATGACGCTGACGCTGAGCAATACCGATGTGAGCTCGGCGTTCATCTCAAGCGGCAGCGTCAACATCCCTGCGGGCCTGACAGCGACGGCACCAGCGACAAATACCTGCGGCACATTTGGCAGCGTAGGCGGCGGCGTGTATTCGTTCGGCATGGGCTTTGTACCGGCATCGGGCAGTTGCACCATCGACATCACCGTGCAAAGCGCCACCCCCGGCACCTACACCGCGACCATCAATCCCGGCGCACTGACGGCCGGGGCCGGGGCCAACACCAACACCAGCAGTGCCGCGCTGACCGTGACCGCCGCGCCGACTCCGGCCGTGACCCTCGCGCCGCCGACGGTTGCCTTCGGTGCCCGCACCATCAACACCACCAGTCCGGTCAGCAGCGTCACGCTCACCAACAGCGGCACGGCCGGCTTGAACATATCCAGCATCACTGGCAGTGGTGATTTCGGCTTCACCACCACCTGCCCGATCCTGACCCCGCCGCTGGCGCCAACCGGCACCTGCGGCATCGACATCACCTTCACCCCGCTGACGGTCGCGGCTCTGAGCGGCAGCATCACCATCACCAGCAATGCCCCCGGCAGTCCGCACACCATCGCCCTGTCGGGAACCGGCAGCGCCGTACCTGTTCCTGCCGTCACCCTGAGCACGACCAACCTGAACCTTGGTAATCAACCCATCAACACCGCAACGGCGGTCCAAAGCATCGCGGTCACCAATTCCGGGTTCGCCACACTGGTGATCAGCAGCATCACCAAGACCGGCAGCGGCGCCTTTACCCGCGTCGTTCCGGGCAGCCCCAGTCCTGATTGCAACGCCAGCGTCGCGCCGCTGACCACGTGCTACATCAGCGTGATCTTCACCCCGACAGCACTCGGTGCCGCGGCCGCCCAGATCAACATCGCCACCAATGCCACCGGCTCGCCGCATCTTGTAAACCTCACCGGCAGCGGCGTCCCGGCCGCGTCACCGGCGATCAGTGTCGCCAGCAGCCTGGCCTTCGGTGACCAGATTGTCGGCACCAGCGCCACGCAGGCGTTGACCATCTTCAGCACCGGCAGCGCGACCCTGAATCTCTTTGGCACCATCGGCGGCACGGACGCGCGCAGTTTCGCGACCAGTGGCTCCTGCACCGCCATCGCGCCCGGAGCGAACTGCGTGACCAATATTATCTTTACGCCGTCCAGCGTCGGCAGCAAGACCGCACAACTGACCATTGTATCGGATGCATTTGGCCAGCCGACCACGACAGTCAACCTGACCGGCAACGGCATTCTGGCGCCGGGGCCAATTGTCGACATGCCCGTGACGGCCATTGGTTTTGGCAATGCCATTTTGGGCGGTGCGACGGCCAGCCAGGTGGTGACCATCAAAAACACCGGCGGCTTGCCCCTCAATATCCAGAATATCTACGCCGCGGGAGACTTCATCCAGATGAACAGTTGTCCGGTCAGTCTGGCCAGTGGCGCGAATTGTCTGGTCAATGTCCTGTTCAGTCCGTTGGGCATCGGCAACCGGACGGGTGAACTGGTGCTCGTGACGAACGCGCCGGGCAGTCCGCAACGGATACTGCTGTCGGGCACCGGGTGCCGGTGGTTCAGTCAGGCACAGAGCCGGTACTACCTCACCGCATGCGGGCAATAGATATTAGGGTGGGAAAAGCTGCCGTACCGTCTGCCAGTCGAATTTGCCGGTGTGGCAGTAGCGTCAATGCAAGTCTGTTCGCATGTCAGCATTGGTAATTTGGTGGAACACCAGCGTTGGTGCGGTTTTCAGGCCGAAAAGCCTCCAAAAGGCTCGCCAATGCTTGAGTTTTACGTTTGCGTTTGGGTCCGGGGTTGAAGAGGTTCGATCCCATAATGCCGGAATCAGCTACATGAAAAATCGCCTGCACAAACTGCTGTTCCGACTGTTCGCCGCATCTGTGCTGACAGGCTTCTCTGCCGTGTCGCACGCCGTGGTTTGCCAGTTCATTCCAGCATCGGGTCAATGGGATCTGCCGGCGAACTGGGCAAACTGCACGGGTGGAAATGGCTTGCCTGCGAACACACCAGGTACTGCGGATCGCGCTGAAGTGGTAGGCAAGACTGCCATCCTGCCGGCAGGATCGTTCAGTGTCGGCGACGTGTATCTTGGCGCAGCGGTAATTCAAGGCGCGGGTATTGCCAATACCACGCTGAATGTCGTCGCGGCCGGCACGATTGCCTGGGGATCGGGCGCCTATACATTCCAGAACCTCACGGCGGTTTTCACCAGCACGTTGACCATACCTGCGGCGAACGGCCCACTTACTGTCGATAACAGCCAGTTGGTGTTGACCGCGCCGCTAACGACCATGCTCGCCGACACCATCACTGTCACCGGTGCTGGTGCGAAGATCATCAACGGGGGAGTATTCAATCCAAGTACCTCGCTCACCATGATCGGTGGCGGTGTATTTGAAAATGGACCTGCCGCCGCATTTTCAGCAGTCTCGCCGATCACAATTTCAGGAGCCTTCCTCAATCAGGGCGGCTTCTTCGCCAATCCCGGGGCTGCCGTGACGCTAAACAATGCGGCAGCGTTTACACAAACAGGGACGCAAGCGTTCATCGCCGGCAATGGCGCGATTCTCGCCGCCGGACAGACGCTTACACTGGCCGCCGGATTCGTCGATGGCAACCCCACGTTTTCGCTCGGGACACTCGTCAACAGCGGTGCAACCCTCCGGCCAGGTGGGGCGGGCACTATCGGCACGATCACCATCAATGGCAATTACGAGCAGCAACAAATAACACCCACGCAGTACGGTTCCATGGAATTCGATCTTGCCTCGTTGGTCAGCGTCGATCAGATCATCGTGTCCGGCAGCGTCCTCCTGGCAGGCAACATTGGGCGCGGTGCCATCGGCACATTCGCGCCACCGGTCGGTACCGTGCTGGATGTTTTGACGGCCGGATCGGTCTCCGGTGGATTCAATGGCGGTACCGAACTGATCGTCTTCGATGCGCCGCGCCGATATGCGGAACTGATCAGTGCCACCAAAGTTTCCCTACGGGCCATCGAAACAGTCTGGGTGATTGGCAGCACCGACGATATTTCAACGACGCTGCCTTCTTTGCGCAACGCGATCACACGGTTCAATGCTGAATCCCTGAGCGGCTGCATTAATGCCCCGTACCGGATTGATTTCTTCCTCGGAACGGGAGATACCACGGTGCAGCCCGCGTCGCCATTACCCGCCATCAGTGGGTGTCCGGGCCTGCAAATTGAAGGCTATTCCCAGGCTGGTTCCCAGGCCAATTCCTCGTCGGACTGGAATGCCGTGTTGCCGCTCACGCTGGACGGCGCGACCTGCTCAGGCTGCAATGGAATCACCATCGATGCGGCAAACACGGAAGTGAAGGGCATCAACTTCACCAACTGGGACACAGGTATTCGTGTGCTGGCCAATGGCGCCAACGCGAAAATCAACGGCAACTATTTCTTTCAGGGTGCGGTGGGCGTGTCGCACGATGGCGGCAGCAATGTCTTGATCGGAGGCGGCACTTTTGCGGAACGTAACGTATTTGTCCATGCGACGCTGGCAGGTATTCGGTCGGTTGTGCCGGGCGTTCATGTTCAGGGAAATTATGTCGGAGTCGGTAGCGCTCTCACACCTGGCCCCAATGCGTACGGAATCTTGTTCAATGGCAGTACCAGCGCCATTGTCGATGTAAACACCATTGCGTACAACACAAAAGGTGTCGTCGTCGCAGCTGGCTCTGGTATCGATATTGTCGCCAATTCCATTTTTGGCAACACCAGCATTGGCGTGGATCTCGGCGACGATGGGCCGACTGCCAATGACCCCCTCGATAGCGATGCTGGTCCGAATGGCTTGTTGAACTATCCGGTCATCACAAGTGCCAACATTGTCGGCAACAACCTGGTTATCGACTACACGCTCGATACCACGCTGAGCACCAGCTTTAATGTTTACTCCTGCGCGAACAATCCGCCCGGCCCACAGGATCAGTGCATACAGTTTCTGGGCGGTACATCCGGCTCCATAGGCGCGGCGCCGGGTTTCAGTGGCACTCATACCGTCAGCATATCGGCAAATGACCTGATATTCCCCGCCACGTTAACCATGTACACACAGGTTGCTGGAGCAACCTCCGAATTGTCACCAGGCTTCCTGGTCGCGGCACCGGCAGTTTCACTTTCGGCGAATCCCATCGTGCTGGCGCCCACGCCATTGAACTGGACGCGTGCGCTGTTCGTGTCAGCGACTAACTCCACGGCAGCCCCCATCACATTTACGCCGCCCACGCTCACCGGTGCGACGGAATTCAGTGTTGGGGTAAACCAGGTACCCAACTGTATCAGCGGAACCATTCCTGCCAATGGGCAATGTGATTTCATTTTTAACTTCACACCGTCCGCCCAGATTTCATATACGGGTAACTTCTCGCTGGTGACCTCCGCGGGAAATCTGTCAGCGCCCATCAGCGGTACCGGAATTGCATCAATCGCATTTCCCACTGTGACGCCACCGACGGTAAACTTCCTGTCGACCGCCGTCGGGTCGATATCGTCGCCACAAGTCGTCACGTTTGCGAGTCCGGCCGGCGGCGCCACGGTCCAGTTCCAGGATCTGGGCGGTATCGGCGGAACGGATCCGGCCGATTTCAATTTGCTGACCGATGGCTGCACCAAGCAATTTGTTGCGGCGGGCGCGAATTGCACCTTGCAGGCACGCTTTACGCCGCAGGCAACTCTTGGCGTCAAGGCTGCGGGTCTGAACTACTTGGCCGTCGAACCGTCCGGTTCGTTCAGGAGTATTGGTGTTGCATTTACAGGAACGGCAACGGCGGCGGCGGGGCCGGTTATCACCATTACCGGCACCACCAGTTTCCCGAACACCACCGTCGGTGCATCAAGTGCATTGCAAAGCATCACCATCACCAATAGCGGTGGCGCGACACTCTCGCTCAACAGCATTACCCATAACAATGCGAGCATTTTTCCCGACACCACCAGTGGCCCCGCCCCGAATGCGGCACACTGGTGTGGATTCGGTTCGGTCGCTGGCGGTGCACCCAATACCGGTTCGCCGATCAATATCGCCCCCGGTGGGACGTGCGTACTGAATCTTATCTTTGCGCCTAACGCGACCGGCGCCTTGTCCGGCACCATCACCATCAACTCCAACGCGCCAACCACACCGACACTGATTGCACTCACCGGCACCGGGCTCGCGGCGGCAACACCAACGATGACGGTGAGCTTCGCGCCGGCCAGTGTCACGACCGGGGCAAATGCAACGATGCTGATCACGCTGGCCAATCCGTCGGCGGGACCCGCGCTTATCAGCAGCGGAGCCGTGACCATCCCGACGAACTTGAATTTTGCGGCCATTGGCACCAACACCTGCGGCGCGGCGCCCAGCCAATCAGTATCGGTTTTTTCATTCTCGACCGGCACCATTCCCGCGTTGGGCAACTGCACCTTCAGTGTGCCGGTCAATAGTACGGTCACGGGCAGCTACGTGGTGAATATCCCCGCCAATGCGCTCGTTACGGGAGCGGGCACGAGCAGCAATACCAGCAGCGCCACACTGACGGTGACAGCGGTGCCGGCACCGATAGTTACCAGTGCCGCGACGGCGAGCGGCACGGTCGGCACTGCCTTTACATACCAGATACTTGCGACAAATACGCCGGTGAGTTTCGGCGCGACAGGTTTACCGGCGGGGCTCGGCGTCAATGCCGGCACTGGCCAGATTGCAGGCACACCATCTGCCGCCGGTACCTTTGCCGCGACAGTCAGCGCAACCAATGCCAGCGGCACCGGAAGCCAGGGGCTCAGCATCACAATTGCTGCCGCGGCAACACCGTCGATGTCGGTGAGCTTTGCTCCCGCGAGCGTATTGCCCGGTGTGAACGCGCTGATGACGCTGACGCTGAGCAATACCGATGTGAGCTCGGCGTTCATCTCAAGCGGCAGCGTCAACATCCCTGCGGGCCTGACAGCGACGGCACCAGCGACAAATACCTGCGGCACGTTTGGCAGCGTAGGCGGCGGCGTGTATTCGTTCGGCATGGGCTTTGTACCGGCATCGGGCAGTTGCACCATCGACATCACCGTGCAAAGCGCCACCCCGGCACCTACACCGCAACCATCAATCCCGGCGCACTGACGGCCGGGGCCGGGGCCAACACCAATACCAGCAGTGCCACGCTGACCGTGACCGCCGCGCCAACCCCGGCCGTGACCCTCGCGCCGCCGACGGTTGCCTTCGGTGCCCGCACCATCAACACCACCAGCCCGGTCAGCAGCGTCACGCTCACCAACAGCGGCACGGCCGGCTTGAACATATCCGGCATCACTGGCAGTGGTGATTTCGGCTTCACCACCACCTGCCCGATCCTGACCCCGCCGCTGGCGCCAAGCGGCACCTGCAGCATCGACATCACCTTCACCCCGCTGACGGTCGCGGCTCTGAGCGGCAGCATCACCATCACCAGCAATGCCCCCGGCAGTCCGCACACCATCGCCCTGTCGGGAACCGGCAGCGCCGTCCCCGTACCCGGCGTGAACCTCAGTGCCACCACGCTCAATTTTGCCAATCAACCCATCAACACCTCATCGGCGGTGCAAAGCATCGCGGTCACCAATTCCGGGTTCGCCACACTGGTGATCAGCAGCATCACCAAGACCGGCAGCGGCGCCTTTACCCGCGTCGTTCCGGGCAGCCCCAGTCCTGATTGCAACGCCAGCGTCGCGCCGCTGACCACGTGCTACATCAGCGTGATCTTCACCCCGACAGCACTCGGTGCCGCGGCCGCCCAGATCAACATCGCCACCAATGCCGGCAGCTCGCCGGATATCGTGAATATCACCGGCAGCGGCGTCCCGGCCGCGTCACCGGCGATCAGTGTCGCCAGCAGCCTGGCCTTCGGTGACCAGATTGTCGGCACCAGCGCCACGCAGGCGCTGACGATATTCAGCACGGGCAGCGCGACCCTGAATCTCTTTGGCACCATCGGCGGCACGGACGCGCGCAGCTTCGCGACCAGTGGCTCCTGCACCGCCATCGCGCCCGGAGCGAGCTGCGTGACCAATATTATCTTTACGCCGTCCAGCGTCGGCAGCAAGACCGCACAACTGACCATTGCATCGGATGCATTTGGCCAGCCGACCACGACAGTCAACCTGACCGGCAACGGCATTCTGGCGCCGGGCCCGATTGTCGACATGCCCGTGACGGCCATTGGTTTTGGCAATGCCATTTTGGGCGGTGCGACGGCCAGCCAGGTGGTGACCATCAAAAACACCGGCGGCTTGCCGCTCAACATCCAGAATCTCTACGCTGCGGGTGATTTCATCCAGATGAACAGTTGTCCAGCCAGTCTGGCCAGTGGCGCGAATTGCCTGGTCAATGTCCTGTTCAGTCCATTGGGGATCGGCAACCGGACGGGTGAGCTGGTGCTCGCGACGAACGCGCCGGGCAGTCCGCAGCGGATCCTGCTGTCGGGCACCGGCTGCCGGTGGTTCAGTCAGGCACAGTCGAGATTGTACTTAACGGCTTGCGGAGGGTAGTTGTGGATTCGCAGACCTTGGTTCGCGCGCATCACGAAACTGCGGACGATGAAGTACCTTCAGGCATGTGGACACGAATCACTCATGGCTTCCGTTTGATTACCTAAAGAAATGTTTGAGCAATTGAAATTCATCGTCGCGCGCGCAATCTAGCGAGAATTGTGAATAAGGCGTATAAATTCAACTTGGAAAATATCGAATCAAGCGGTGAAAGAGCGCCCCTGGTTGGGGCGTTTTGCTTTCGATCGGCGCGATTGTTTTCGATGCTAGAATTCAACAGGTAATGAATTTAATCACCGCACACGGATTCTCTTTCAATAAATGAGCCAGGACATTATTCTCGAAACGCGGGAACTGACCAAGGAATTCAAGGGATTCATTGCGGTTGATCGCGTGAATTTGAGCGTTCGGCGCGGCTCGATTCATGCATTGATTGGCCCCAATGGAGCGGGCAAAACCACGGTATTCAATCTTTTGACGAAGTTTCTGCCGGTGACTTCCGGGCAGATTCTGTATAACGGCCACGACATTACGGCTGAAAAACCGGTGCAGATCGCAAGACGCGGAATGGTCCGATCGTTCCAGATCTCAGCGGTGTTTCCCCACCTGACCGTGCTCGAAAATGTGCGCGTGGCGCTGCAGCGAAAATTGGGAACGAGTTTCCATTTCTGGAAATCAGAATCAACTTTGCACATACTTAACGCGCGCGCGATGGAGTTGCTGGAGTCGGTCGATCTGTCGACATTCGCCGATACCGAGACGGTATTGTTGCCCTATGGCCGAAAGCGCGCACTTGAGATTGCCACGACGCTTGCGCTGGATCCTGAATTGATGCTGCTCGACGAGCCCACCCAGGGCATGGGGCACGAGGACGTTAGTCGCGTTGTGGAATTGATTCGAAAGGTTGCGGCCAATCGAACGGTGCTGATGGTCGAACACAACATGAGCGTGGTATCAAATCTCTGCGACAAAATAACGGTGCTGGCACGCGGAAGCGTACTGGCGGAAGGGCCGTACGATACGGTCTCGAGGGACCCCAAGGTGCTCGAAGCATATGTCGGCACGGTCGAGGAAACCGCATGA
The DNA here is from genome assembly GCA_016720925.1 of Betaproteobacteria bacterium. Classification (NCBI taxonomy): domain Bacteria; kingdom Pseudomonadati; phylum Pseudomonadota; class Betaproteobacteria; species Betaproteobacteria bacterium. The sequence goes on from JADKJR010000004.1 coordinate 347,156, forward strand.
ATGTGAGTGACGCGGTGCTGAGTGTCGCCGGCTTGCACGCCTATTATGGCGAGTCACATATCCTCCACGGCGTCGATTTCAACATCCACCGCGGCGAATTGGTCACGCTGCTGGGCCGCAATGGCGCAGGCAGAACGACGACCCTGAAAGCAATGCTCGGACTGACTGGCAGGCGTACGGGTTCCATCAGGATTGCCGGACAAGAGGTAATTCAATTACCTACGCACAAGATTGCCCGGCTTGGCCTCGGCTACTGCCCGGAGGAGCGGGGTATTTTTTCCAGCTTGAGCTGTGAAGAAAACTTGCTCCTGCCGCCGCAGATCGGAGAGGGCGGTATGTCGATCGACGAAATCTACACCATGTTTCCGAATCTCAGGGAGCGCCGTAACAGCCAGGGCACCCGGCTATCGGGAGGAGAGCAACAGATGCTGGCGATGGCGCGCATACTTCGCACGGGTGCGAAAATCCTGCTGCTGGATGAAATTACGGAAGGACTTGCGCCGGTAATCGTGCAAACGTTGGGGCGTGTGATCCGCGAACTCAAGGCAAAAGGCCTCACCATCATCATGGTTGAACAGAATTTTCGATTCGCCGCGCCATTGGCGGACCGGCACTACGTCATGGAACACGGAAAGATCGCTGCAGTCGTTGAAAAGCATGAGTTGGCGGCAAAGACCGGCATGCTGCACGAGTATTTGGGAGTATAGGTTCGCGGTCATTACGACCGTTTTGATCATAACGAGGAGGTAACAACATGAAACGCAAAATATTGGCTACATTTGTGTCGGCTGCATGCGTGTTTGGCGCGGGAACGGTATTCGCACAACAGGGAAAGCTATCTGACGACGCGCTCAAGATCGGCGTATTGACCGACATGTCGGGTGTATATGCCGATTTCGGAGGTCCCGGTGCCGTGCTTGCGGCCAAGATGGCGGTCGAGGATTTCGGTGGAAAGATGTTTGGCAAGACGATCGAAGTAGTCAGCGCAGATCACCAGAACAAGCCTGACGTCGCAAAGAACCTCACGCAGCAATGGTTTGACCGCGATAAAGTCGATATGACGGTTGAAAACCTGAATTCAGGCGTGGCACTTGCAGTGACCGCGCTCGGCAAGGAAAAAAACAAGATCACGATTGTCACCGGCGCGGCCTCGTCTCGGCTGACCAATGACGCTTGCCAACCCGGCACCACGGTTCATTGGGTGTATGACACGATCGCGCTGGCAAATGTGGTTGGCAAGGCAGTGGTCAAGGCCGGTGGCGATAGCTGGTTCTTCCTGACCGCTGACTATGCGTTCGGCCACTCGCTTGAAAAGGACACTGGCGATGTAGTGAAGGCAAATGGCGGCAAGGTGAACGGCGCGGTGCGGCATCCGCTAAATGCGACCGATTTCTCATCGTTCCTGTTGCAGGCACAAGCGTCCAAGGCCAAGGTCGTCGGTCTGGCAAATGCCGGTGGTGACACGGTGAACAGCATCAAGGCGGCGGCCGAGTTTGGCATCACCAAGAATCAGAATCTGGCCGCGCTGCTGATGCTGGTCACGGATGTGCACGCCCTTGGCCTGAATACTGCCCAGGGCTTGTATCTGACCGAAGCCTGGTACTGGGACATGAACGACGAGAATCGCGCGTTTGCGAAGCGCTTTGAAGCGCGGAACAATGGCAAGAAACCCAACATGAATCAGGTAGGTGTTTATTCCTCGACCGCGCATTACCTGAAGGCGGTGCAAGCCGCAGGTAGCGACGATACGGCCGCCGTCATGAAAAAGATGCAGGACACGCCGATCAACGACGTATTTGCGAAAAATGGCAAGCTACGCCCGGATGGCCGAATGGTTCACGACATGCATTTGTACCTGGTGAAGAAGCCGTCGGAGTCGAAGGGGCCATGGGACTACTACAAGCTGATGGGTACCGTGAAGGGCGAGGAGGCTTTCCAGTCGCTTGAAAACTCGAAGTGCCCGCAGTTCATGAAAAAGAGCTAAAGATTCACTTTTAACTGATCGGCCGGCTGCGTGGAATAATTTTTCGCGCCGCCGGCCCACAATGAATTCATGACCGAAATTTTTGGCGTTCCCATTCAAGCTTTGATGGGCCAGCTCACCATTGGGCTGGTCAACGGCTGCTTCTATGCACTGCTGTCGCTGGGGCTGGCGGTTATCTTCGGCATGCTGAATGTCGTCAATTTCGCCCACGGCGCGCTGTACATGGTGGGCGCGTTCTTCTCCTGGATGCTGCTTAGCTACGCAGGCCTTAACTACTGGTTCGCGCTTATATTGGCGCCCATTGGTGTCGCCATCATTGGCGTCATTATCGAAAAAACCATGCTGCGCTGGCTGTATCAACTCGATCACCTTTACGGCTTGCTGCTGACGTTTGGCCTCGCACTCATCATGGAAGGCATCTTCCGGCACAACTATGGTTCGTCCGGCCAGCCCTATGAGCTACCTGAGATATTCAGAGGCGCGTTTGACCTAGGATTCATGTTCCTGCCCAAGTATCGCGCGTGGGTGGTCGTGATGTCCATTGTCGTTTGCCTCGCGACCTGGTATGTCATTGAAAAAACCCGGCTTGGCGCGTATCTGCGTGCCGGAACAGAAAACCCGAAACTGGTGCAATCATTCGGGATCAATGTGCCGCTGATGGTGACGCTGACGTATGCCTTCGGTGTGGGCCTTGCGGGGCTGGCCGGCGTAATGGCCGCACCGGTCTACCTGGTTAACCCGACGATGGGATCGGGCATCATCATCGTCGTCTTTGCCGTGGTTGTGATTGGCGGCATGGGATCAATTCTTGGTTCCATCATTACGGGTCTTGCCCTTGGGCTGATCGAAGGATTGACCAAAGTGTTTTACCCCGAGGCGTCGAACACCGTGGTATTCGTGATCATGGCGATAGTATTGTTGATTCGTCCCGCAGGATTGTTCGGGCGGGAGAAGTAATGAAAAACAAGACCGCCGTTCTTTATCTGGTGCTGTTGGTGGCCGCCTGCATTGCGCCTTTTGTCGGCTACCCGTTGTTTCTGATGAAGTGCCTGTGCTTTGCGCTCTTTGCCTGCGCCTTCAATCTGCTGATCGGCTTCACCGGGCTACTTCTTTCGGGCACGCCATGTTTTTCGGGTTCGCTGCCTATGCCTGCGGGCATTCCGCCAAGATTTGGGGCTGGACACCGGAAGTAGCCATTTTGTTTGGTACCGGATCGGCGGCGCTGATCGGTCTGGTCGTGGGATGGCTGGCGGTACGACGTCAGGGAATCTACTTTGCGATGGTTACGCTGGCCTTGTCGCAGATGATCTATTTCGTTTGCGTACAGGCGCCGTTCACATATGCCGAAGATGGCATTCAGAGTATTCCCCGCGGCAAGCTGCTGGGAATCATCGATCTGCATAACGACACGGTCATGTATTTTTTTGTGCTGGCGATTTTCGTCGGTGCGTTCTGGCTGATTAACCGCGTGATCCATTCCCCGTTCGGCCAGGTGCTGAAATCGATTCGTGAAAATGAGCCGCGGGCACTGTCGCTGGGCTATGACGTTGACAAGTACAAGCTGGTGGTATTCATCCTCTCTGCCGCGCTCGCAGGCTTGGCTGGTGCCACCAAGTCCCTTGCCTTGGGTCTGGCCACTTTGACGGATGTAACTTGGCAAATGTCCGGTGAAGTCGTGCTGATGACTTTGCTCGGTGGAATGGGCACGATTCTCGGCCCGGTGGTCGGGGCATCGACCATCATCGCGATGGAGAATTATCTTTCCGGTTTCGGCTCCTGGGTGACCATCATCATGGGGGCCACCTTCGTAGTGTGCGTGCTGGCGTTTCGCCGCGGCATCGTGGGCGAGATCGAGCACCGGTTCCTGCGCAAGTAGCGCCCGATTGCCCGCGCGAGTTTTGCTTGTGCGCCGCCCGCAAACGCACACGGCCTGCGTTTTTGACCTATGTCTTGTTTGCTTGAAAAATACACGTGAGTGAATTTGGCCGGTCGGTTCTCGTCTATAATTCAAACGCTCGTTTTAATTTCTGAATTCCCTTCTCTCAAGAGCGAAAGCCGCATGAAAATACTCGTTCCCGTAAAGCGTGTTGTCGACTACAACGTAAAAGTCCGCGTCAAGGCCGACCAGACCGGTGTCGATATTGCCAATGTCAAAATGTCCATGAATCCCTTCGACGAAATTGCCGTCGAGGAGGCTCTGAAACTCAGGGAAGCCGGTGTCGCCACTGAGATCATTGCGGTTTCCATTGGCGTCACCCAATGTCAGGAAACGCTGCGTACCGCGCTGGCGATGGGAGCGGACCGCGCCATACTGATTGAGACGTCGGCAGAGGTTCAACCGCTGGCCGTCGCGAAGCTTCTGAAGGCCATTTGTGACAAGGAAGCGCCGCAAATGGTGCTCCTCGGCAAACAGGCGATTGATGATGACTCCAACCAGACCGGCCAGATGCTGGCGGCATTGCTGAATTGGCCGCAGGGAACGTTTGCCTCCAAGGTGACAGTCAGCGGTGGCGAGGTACAAGTCCTTCGTGAAATCGACGGCGGCCTTGAGACCGTATCGATCAAGTTGCCCGCGATCATCACCGCTGATTTGCGCTTGAACACACCGCGCTACGCGACGCTGCCGAACATCATGAAGGCAAAGAAGAAGCCGCTTGACACCATGACGCCGGAAGCGCTTGGCGTTGATATCGCGCCGCGCCTGACGACGCTGAAAGTGGTCGAGCCACCGAAGCGCAAAGGCGGCGTGATAGTGCCGGACGTCGCGGCACTGGTGGACAAACTCAAAAACGAAGCAAAGGTGATCTGAATGTCATTACTCGTCATTGCCGACCACGACGGCACGCATCTCAAGCCGGGCTTTACGAACACCGTTGCCGCCGCGCAGAAAATCGGTGGAGATATTCACGTCCTGGTCGCGGGCAGCGGGTGCACTGCTGCCGCCGCCGCGGCCGCGGCGGTCACTGGTGTCGCCAAGGTACTCGTCGCCGACGCCGCACACTATGCAGGCGCGCTGCCGGAAAATCTGGCGCCGCTCATCGTCGGCCTCGCCAGGAGCTATTCACATGTTCTGGCCCCGGCGACAGCAAGCGGCAAGAACGTATTGCCCCGCGTGGCCGCACTACTGGATGTCGCACAGATTTCCGACATTGTCGCCGTGGAATCTGCTGATACGTTCGTCCGGCCCATTTACGCGGGCAGTGCATTCGCGACGGTTAAATCGGGCGACGCGATCAAGGTGATCACGGTGCGTTCCACGGGATTCGACGGCGTCGCGGCGACAGGTGGCAACGCGTCGATTGAAAACATTGCCGCTGGGGCGGATGCCGGTACGTCGCGCTTCGTCGGCCAGGAGCTCACGAAATCGGATCGGCCGGAACTGGCCGCCGCCAAACGCATTGTCGCGGGTGGCCGCGGCATGGGCGATGGCGATAAATTCCGCGCCATACTTGAGCCGTTGGCCGACAAACTCAATGCCGCGCTGGGCGCATCGCGTGCAGCCGTCGATGCGGGCTTCGTGCCAAACGATTACCAGGTCGGCCAGACCGGAAAGATCGTGGCACCTGACCTTTATTTCGCTGTCGGCATTTCCGGCGCGATCCAGCATCTGGCAGGAATGAAAGACAGCAAAGTGATCGTCGCCATCAACAAGGATGCGGATGCGCCGATTTTCCAGGTCGCGGATTACGGCCTGGTGGGCGATTTGTTCACGATCGTGCCTGAGTTAACCAAAGCCCTTTGAACCAGAATGATGTTGTCACCTTGAGAGATTTTCCATGTCCGAATATATCGCCCCCCTGAAAGATATTTCCTTCGTCCTGAAACACGTGGTTGGCCTTGAGAAAATTGGCAAGTTGCCCGGTTGTGAGGATGTGACCGATGACCTCGCCGATGCCATTTTCGATGAGGCGGGAAAATTTTCCGGCAACGTGCTCTCGCCGATCAATCGGTCAGGCGATGTGGAGGGGGCGACGTGGCACGACGGCGTCGTCACCACGGCGAAGGGATTCAAGGAGGCGTACGCCAAATACGTTGAAGGCGGATGGAGCCTTCTCGCGGGGCCAACCGAATTTGGCGGTCAAGGATTGCCACACAGCATTTCGACGCCGGTGGCCGAGATGCTGGGCAGCGCCAACATGGCCTTCAAGCTTTGTCCGCTGCTGACTGGCGGCGCGGTCGAGGCGTTTGTGTCGAACGGATCGCAGGCATTGAAAGACATGTTCCTGCCGAAAATGGTGGCGGGTGAGTGGACCGGCACCATGAATCTCACCGAGCCGCAGGCGGGTTCTGATCTTGCGCAGGTCCGCAGCAAGGCGACCCCGCAGGCCGATGGCACCTACAAGATTTCCGGCCAGAAGATTTTTATCACCTATGGCGAGCACGATTACACCGAGAATATTATTCACCTGGTGCTGGCGCGTATCGACGGCGCGCCTGAGGGCGTGAAAGGTATTTCGCTCTTTGTGGTGCCGAAGTTCATGGTCAACGCGGATGGCTCGCTCGGCGCACGCAACGACGTGAAATGCGCATCCATCGAACACAAGCTCGGCATCCATGGCAGCCCGACCTGCGTGATGCTGTTCGGCGAGGAGGGCGGCGCGACCGGCTATGTGATGGGCGAGCCCAACCGCGGCCTTGAATACATGTTCGTGATGATGAATGCCGCGCGCCTCGGCGTCGGCCTTGAAGGCGTGTCGATTTCCGAACGCGCCTACCAGCTCGCGACGACATGGGCGCGCGAACGCGTGCAGGGACGGCCGGTAGTGCCGGTTCCCGCGTCCTATGGCGAAAAACCGAAGTCAGTGCCGATCATTTATCACCCGGACGTGAAACGCATGCTGCTGACGATGCGCGCCTATACGGAAGCGATGCGCGCCCTGATTTACTGGACCGCAAGCTGCCTCGATATCGCGGAGCGCTCCACCAACGAAACCGAAAAGCGCATGCACCAGTCGCTGGTCGATTTGATGATTCCTATCGTCAAGGGCTGGAGCACGGAAATGGGCATCGAAGTGACGTCGCTCGGCGTGCAGGTGCACGGCGGCATGGGCTATATCGAAGAAACCGGCGCCGCGCAGTATTACCGCGACGCGCGTATCTCCGCGATCTACGAAGGCACCACCGGCATCCAGGCCAACGATCTGGTCGGACGCAAAGTCGGGCGCGAAAGCGGCCAGACGATGCTCGCCCTCATCAGTGAAATGCAGAAAATATTGCCGTTACTCGACGCCTCCAACGACGTCAACCTGAAGGCATACCGCACGGCGCTGACGTCAGGCATCAACGAACTCAAGCGCGCAACCGAATGGATCGTCACCATGTGGGGCGCCAGTCAGGGCGCCGTGCAGGCAGGCGCCGTGCATTACCTGAAGCTTGCCGGTACCGTATGCGGCGGCTGGTTGATGGCGCGTGCTGCGCTGGTCGCGTCCCAACAACTGGCGGCGGGTGGAGGCGATACCGATTTCCTGAAAGCCAAGATCCTCACCACGCGCTTCTACGGTGATCACATCATTACCTTGTCAGTGGGATTCGCGGACGCGATTACCACGGGGGCGGATTCGGTGCTGCAGATGGAAGAAGCGTATTTCTGACGGCACGCAAGCGTGAAACTCCAAGACTGGTAAGGATTTCCAACGATTGTCGGCTGGGAAGCCGCACCAATACTTGAGTCTTGATATCGCATTTTGGAGGGGGCCGTCGCCGTGGCGTTGGCCTCTTTCTATTTGCGGTTCCTTTCCAACCTTTTTTTCCCCCCAAAAAAAAAGGGTGGGGAGAAGGCCGGACCCGCCCTTGTCCGCCGACGACATCCACTCCCACGCACCAAACAACCGCCCCCCCCGCCGCCCCCCAACAAAAAAGAAAAAAACACACCCACCCCGGGGGGGGTTTGCCAATCGTTTTCTTTCCCGCAAGAAAAGCTGTGTGAGAATAGGTCCAGATCCGCCATTGTCACCGACATCCACTTCCATTTGCCACACAATGACCGACCTTGCCGTCGCCTTTCAGAAAATCGAGCAGGAACACACCGCAGCCCTGGACGAAGCCTTTCGTGCCTGGTATCCCGAGCTCAAGAAAATCGCGCATGCCCGGCTGAATCGCAGCGGGCTTGGCGGTTCCATGCAGACTACCGCGCTGGTGCATGATAGCTACATGAAGCTCGCGACCGGGCCGGACCGGCAGTTTTCGAACCGCCTGCAATTCCTGGCCTACGCGTCGCGCACGCTGCGCAGCATCATCATCGATACGATTCGTGAGGAGCGCGCATTGCGCCGTGGCGGGGATTTTGATCTCGTCACACTGGATACCGCGATACAGGAGGGTATCGGCGCAGCGGTTGATGTGGAAGCGGTCAATACCGCCATGGATGACCTCGCCAAGCTGGACCCGGCGTTGGCGCGGCTGGTCGAAATGCGTTTCTTTGGCGGCATGTCGGCCGTCGAAATTGCCGAAGCGCTGGGTATGTCCGAGCGCACCGTACAGCGCGAGTGGACCAAAGCGCGCGCGCTCCTGCTGACAATGATTGAAGACTGAGCGCATGGCGGGTTTTCCGGCCCGAAGCCGTTTACCGAAGTAGCGGATTGTGTTTTGGACAGGTTGCCAGCGGCCCGCGTCAGCAAAGCTAGCCAAAAAATGAACATTTCCCCTGAACTCTGGCGCCAGATCGATCCGCTCCTGACCGATGCGCTCGACATGGACGATGTCGCGCGCGCGGCGTGGCTGCAGAATCTCGACCAAACCCACCCGCAACTCTCACCGCTCGTCAGAAAAATGCTGGCTGCGCACGACCGCGCCGAGCGCTCGCAGGAACTGGAGACGGTGCCAAGGCTTGCATCATCCCCGCCAACGTCGAGCGCGTTTACCGCCGGCCAACGGGTCGGCCCGTTCAGCCTGGTACGTGTACTCGGGCGTGGCGGCATGGGTGAAGTGTGGCTGGCCAATCAGGCGGATGGCCGGATCGAGCGCGAAGTCGCGCTCAAACTACCGACGGTTTACCTGCATAGCGACGTCTGGCGCGAACGCCTGCGCCGCGAACGCGACATCCTGGCCAAACTCACGCATCCGAATATCGCAAAATTATTCGATGCCGGCGTCAGCGACGAAGAAGGCAGCCGCGGACAACCCTATCTGGCGCTGGAATGCATCGAAGGTGATTCGCTCATCGAGTTTGCCAAAAAAGGCAAATTGCCGATCACGGAGCGCCTGAAACTGTTCCAGCAGATACTCGCCGCCGTCGCGCATGCGCATCACCACCTCGTCGTCCACCGCGACCTCAAACCGGCCAACATCCTCATCGACCAAAGCGGGCAGGTGAAGTTACTGGATTTTGGCATCGCCAAGCTGATCGACGACGGCGACGAAGAAAATGCGGCGGCCGACCTCACGCAGATGGGCGGGCGGATAATGACCCTGCGCTACGCCGCGCCCGAACAGGTAGCCGATGGCGTCATCAGCACCGGCACCGACGTCTACGCACTCGGCGTGATCCTGCACGAACTGGTCACCGGCCTGTCACCGTATCGCGCGGTACGCGAAGGCCGGGCCTTCAAGGAAGCCGCGCTGCTGGGGGAGGAGATCGCCGTGCCCTCGTCACTGGCATCACTGGCAATGACAAGCGACGCGGCGATCGAACGCAAACTCACCACGGCAAAGCTGCTCTCGCGGCAGATCGCCGGCGATCTGGACGCCATCATCCTCAAGGCCATGCGCAAGAACCCGGCTGATCGCTACGCCTCGGTGGACCAATTCGACGCGGACATCCAGCGCCACCTCGACCACCGCCCGGTGAAAGCACGCGAAGGGAACTGGCGCTACCTTGCCGGGCGCTTTGCGGCGCGCTACAAGCTGCCCGTCGCCGCCGCGGCGGCAGTCTTGCTGACGACGGCGATTGGCGTGGTGATGGTGGAGCGCGAGCGGCGGGTGGCGGTGGCGGAGAAGGCGCGGGCAGAGAAGCACTTCGCCAGTGTGCGCAAGCTTGCGAACTCATTTGTGTTCGATGTCCACAGCGAAATCGAGAATCTCGCAGGATCGCTCAAGGCGCGCCAGGTGCTGGTCAGCACCGCACTCAAGTATCTGGACAGCCTCGCAGGCGAGAGCCGCGACGACCCGGCGCTCGCGCTGGAAGTGGCGGGCGCATACCGAAAGCTTGCGGAGATAAAGGGCGATGTCTATAGCTCGTATGTGGGCGAAACGGCAAGCGCGAAACAGAGTGTCGAACGTGCGCGCGCCATTCTGGAGTCTATCGGCGCGCGCCAGCCGGACAGTATTCCAATTTTGCGAGAGCAGCGCGTGCTGGGATTGCTCAACGCGCGCCTGCTCACCGATGCGGGCGATTCTGCCGCCCTGGCCGAAACCGAAAAGGCAGTGGCTATCGCCGAGAAAATTGTGCGCCTGCCAGGAGCCGAGGTCGCCGATCGGCGAAATCTTGGCGCCACGCTGGCGGCATACGGTTGGACGCTTGATGTGGTCAAATCCGACGCGAGTACTGCGGTGGCAGTACACCAGCGGGCAATTGAAATCCTGGAAACGCTTATACGCGACAACCCGGGAGATATGCTTTCCCGGGCAAATCTTGCGGGCGCCTATGCACGCGCATCGATAGGCATTGAAATAAACGGAAAGAAGGACGACCTGCCGCGCGCCATCGCGCTGATGGAAAAGTCGATCGCCACGTCGGAAGCGCTGATGCGCGACGATGCGACCAATTCTTCGCATCTGCAGGCATTGGTAAAGGCTTACAGCAATCTCGCCTCAACCCTGCACGAATTCGGCAATCTGGATGCCGCCGGTAACAATATTGCGAAGGCGCGGGAAGCGGTCAAGCGATTGCTGGTGGGTGAACCGGGAAACGTGGGTTACACGGTCATGCAAATCCGGGTGCTCGCCGTGTCGAGCCAGATCGAATACACGCGCCACCGATTTGAACAGGCCATCGATCTCGCGCGCGATGCGATCGCGGTACATGCGCACCTGTCTGCCGAAGCCGGCGACGGAATGCATGCGCGCGCCAATATTGCCGTGGCGCGATCATACATCGGCCTTGCCCGCGTCGAGTTGGCGAAGAATACCGCGCTCGCGGTGTCACGCCGCCTGGCGTACCTCAAAGAGGCGCGTGAACAATTTGTATTGGCACGTGCATTCCGGCAGGAATTGGTGGATCGCAAGGTGGATGCGCAAAGTGCGTTGCGGCTGGTTGGAGAAATAAGCACCGAAATCAGGAACTGCGATGCCATGATCGCGCGACTGGGGGGTGCTTAAGCCCGGATACGAACTCGTATGAACATTTCCCCCGAACTCTGGCGCCAGATCGACCCGCTGCTGACCGATGCGCTCGACATGGACGATGTCGCGCGCGCGGCGTGGCTGCAGAATCTCGACCAAACCCATCCGCAACTCTCGCCACTCGTCAGAAAAATGCTGGCCGCGCACGACCGCGCCGAGCGCTCGCAGGAACTGGAGACGGTGCCAAGGCTGGCATCATCCCCGCCAACGTCGAGCGCGTTTACCGCCGGCCAACGGGTCGGCCCGTTCAGCCTGGTACGCGTGCTCGGGCGTGGCGGCATGGGCGAAGTGTGGCTGGCCAATCAGGCGGATGGCCGGATCGAGCGCGACGTCGCGCTCAAACTACCGACGGTTTACCTGCATAGCGACGTCTGGCGCGAACGCCTGCGCCGCGAACGCGACATCCTGGCCAAACTCACGCATCCGAATATCGCAAAATTATTCGATGCCGGCGTCAGCGACGAAGAAGGCAGCCGCGGACAACCCTATCTGGCGCTGGAATGCATCGAAGGTGATTCGCTCATCGAGTTTGCCAAAAAAGGCAAATTGCCGATCACGGAGCGCCTGAAACTGTTCCAGCAGATACTCGCCGCCGTCGCGCATGCGCATCACCACCTCGTCGTCCACCGCGACCTCAAACCGGCCAACATCCTCATCGACCAAAGCGGGCAGGTGAAGTTACTGGATTTCGGCATTGCCAAACTGATTGACGACGGCGCCGACGCGAATGCGGCGGCCGACCTCACGCAGATGGGCGGGCGGATAATGACCCTGCGCTACGCTGCGCCCGAACAGGTAGCCGATGGCGTCATCAGCACCGGCACCGACGTCTACGCACTCGGCGTGATCCTGCACGAACTGGTCACCGGCCTGTCACCGTATCGCGCGGTACGCGAAGGCCGGGCCTTCAAGGAAGCCGCGCTGCTGGGGGAGGAGATCGCCGTGCCCTCATCACTGGCCATGACGGTTGCGGCGGCGAACGAGCGCAGACTTGCCACGGCAAGGCTGTTGTCCCGGCAGGTCGGCGGTGACCTGGACGCCATACTGCTGAAGGCAATGCGCAGGAACCCGGCCAATCGCTACGCCTCGGTCGAGCAATTCGATGACGACATCCAGCGGCACCTGGAAAGCCGGCCGGTGAAAGCACGTGAAGGCACCTGGCGTTACCTGGCCTCGCGCACTTTCGCACGACACAAGCTGCCAATCGCCGCTGCCGCAGCCGTGCTATTGACGATGATTGCCGGACTGGTGCTTGTCGAACAGCAGCGCCGGATCGTGGTGGCCGAAAAGGCGAGGGCAGAGAAGCACTTTGCCAGTGTGAGGCAGCTCGCCAACGCTTTTGTGTTCGATGTTGACCGTGAAATCGAACACCTTGCCGGCGCGCTCAAGGCAAGGCAATCGTTGGTAGCGACGGCGTTGAATTACCTGGACAGCCTTGCCAGCGAGTCCGACAAGGACCCGAAGCTCGCTGCGGAACTTGCCGCCGCGTACCGCCGCATCGCCGACATTCAGGGCGGCCCGATGGCGGCGAGCCTGGGAATGATGTCCGATTCGTTGGCCAATTACGAGAAGAGCAAGGTACTATTTGTGGCGCTCGGCGACCGCCTCTCGCTGGATATCAGCGTGCAGCGCGAGCACCGGGCACTTCGCACGACACTCGCGCGCGCCTATGCACTGCGGCTCGATGGCCGGTGGCGGGAGAATATGGCGGCCGCCGTGCAACTGGCCGAACTGGTTGCTGCGATGAACGGCACAGGCCTGCCCGATCGCGTACTTGTGGCCGGTTTGCTCGCTGAACAGGCCAATCTGACCCACCTAAATGACCCGCATCTGACCGAGTCCGGCACGGTTATGACGCCGGAAAAACAGATCACCAAGGCCATTGGTCTGATTGAGGCGCTGGCGCAGGAATTCCCAATGGATTTGACGGTTCAGGAACAGCTCGCTTCCATCTATGATCGCGCCGCCAGTATTTTTTCGGGAGACGAGCGGACACCCGCCAAGGTTGCGACAGGAATCGAGTTTCGCAAGAAGTCGAACGCTCAACGTGCCAAGCTTGTGCAGAATTATCCCGACAACACTCAGTACGCCGGCTCGCTGGCGCTGGGAACGGGGCTGCTTGCCCGCCTGCTGGAGAAGTCCGGTCAATACGTCGAGGCCGAGGAGGCAATTTCCACCGCATTGCGGATGATCAGGAAGGTGGTTTCGAAAGACGAAAAAACGCGGCTGACCGCATGCTCATCCTCGCCGGACTCTCTTTGCATACCAAGATTTCTTATCGGCAAGGCGCTACTGAAAAGGCGATCCGATTAGGGCGCGAGGTTTCAGTGCGGCGTGCCCGTTGCTCAATGACGCGGTTGCAGTGTTGGATGAAGTCAAAAAAGTTTCGCTGCTGGATCGCACCGAGGAAGCAGAATACCGCGAGGGCCTCACGCGTTGTCGCGCCGAATTGAACAAGCTCGGCGTGCGTTAAGCGCAATTTGCCTATAACAGGTGCGCGTTTCGCCGGCCGACCGGCTTCTGCCCCTGAATATTTGCGGACGTGAGGCGGAATTTTCCAGCGTAATCCGTTTGGTGAGATGCAGGGGCATTATGCGAAGCCCCGGCGCATCGACCATCGAATGAGGCCACCCATGAAAAAGTACATACTGTTTGTCCTGCTCGCCAGTGTCTTTTCCCTTAACGCCAGCGCCGACTGGGATCCGGTGCGCGAGGCCCGCGACCAGGCCGAACAAAAGGCGCATAAGGAACGGGTCGCACGCGACAAGGCCGCGCACGACAAAAAGATGCGCGAGGCCAGCCAGAAACACATGCGCGCCTACCTCGGGAAGGATGCCGTCGGCAAGTCGGATGCCGATGTCGAGCGCATCTACAACAAGCGCCAGTCCGATACCGTGAATCAGGCTGCTGCCGTTGAAGCCGCGATGAAGAAATCTGCGGGCCAGTCGAAAAAAAGCGGCGACGCGGCAGGCATGGAGCAAAGCGATGCGGCCATGAAAGCCATGTACGGCAAATCGATGAACGACATCGCCAACATGTCCGACAAGGAACGCGACGCATTTGTCGCGAATATGCAGAAGCAATACGGCAAATAGCGGTTCACCGTCGCCGTGCGGGCGGGCCTTTGCATGCAGCGACGTTGCTCGACCGTCTGAAGCTCAACCATTGCAGGCGCTAAACACAAGCACTGGTGCGGCTTACAGGCCAATAATGACCTGAAATCCACTCCAGTGCTTGAGTTTGACTGGCAAACACTACCCATCCGTTGCGCGATGCTGTTTCCAGACAGGCGCTTGTGGCGGAAACCCCGCCCAACTTCCGTTCAATGGGTATGGCGACTGTTTCCTGGTCCCGTCACGGGCAATTCAAAGAGAACGGAATGGGCAACGCATGAACCCGCTGACTCGAATCGTCTTTTGCGCAGTGATCGCAGTGTCGATGCCGCCGGCCATCGCGGCGGCGCCGCAGACGATCAGCGGCGCGATTAGCGTCGAACCGCGCGCGATCGGTGCTGGGCATGTGATGGTGTTTCGATTTGACAGCCCGATCACCGCCGAAGGTGCGGCGACCGCGCTCGATGCCGCGCTTAATGCCGCGGCGACGGTCACGCTGACGCGTGCAGGCCAGGCACTGCGGCCGTAGATGTACGAGGCAGAACACAAGCACTGGCGCGGATGAGCGTGCGTATGGGTCATGTCATGCGGTATGGCGAATGACGCGCGAGTCCGGGAGTCATGAAGGGTGCGAGGCGGCGCGCATTTCCGGCGGAAATTGCACGCCCGCGCTGGAATGAGATGGAAGCGAGTTGTCTGGTTGATTGCGGCGACACATTTTTTTTGAAATTGGAGACACCATGTTCATGAAGGGTTTTCAAAAACTGGCAATCGTTCTGGCAATCGCGTTCGTCTGCCTCGTCGCGGGAGAAGGCCGCGCGCAGGTTCCGCAAACCATCAACTACCAGGGCTACCTCACCAATGCCGCCGGCCAGCCGGTGAACGCGCCGGTGAACCTGACCTTCAGGCTATACACCGCGGCATCAGGTGGCTCAGCTATCTGGACGGAGACGCAGTCGAATTTGAGCGTCACCAACGGCATCTACAACGCCGTGCTGGGCAGCGTCACGCCGTTCAGCCTTCCGTTCAACACGCCATACTTCCTCAGCTTGCAGGTCAACAGCGATGCCGAGATGACGGTTCGTCAGCCGCTAAGCGCGGTACCTTATGCGCAGCGCGCCGTGACCGCCGAGGCGCTGGCTTCCGTCGCGACCGTCGCGACCTCTCAACTCACGGGCACGATTGCCAGTGCCCAGTTGCCGGCGACGCAACTTCTGCCCACCGCCGCATGCGCTGACAAGGAAATCCCGCAGTGGAATGGCAAGGCGTGGATCTGTGCGCCGGCGACTGGCGGCGGCATCACCAGCATCGCGACCGGCGCGGGACTGACCGGTGGACCAATCACCACCACCGGAACGATCAGCCTGCTCGACACCCAACTGCTTCCCAAAGATGCCTGCGCCGAGAATCAGATTTCAAAGTGGGACGGCAAGGGCTGGGTATGCAGTTCCGGCACGCCAGGCCCCGCAGGCCCGGCCGGGCCGCAAGGCATTCCGGGCGTGGCCGGGCCTGCCGGTCCGCAAGGCCCCGCCGGCACGATATTGACGCTTCCGCAGTTGCAGGGAATGTTCTTGCAGTCGAGTATTGTGCAGGCGCCGCAGGCGACGTCGCTGACGGCCGCGGATAGCGCCGCGGGCGTCGGCACATATAGCTCGCTCACCATCGGCGCCGACGGATTGCCGGTGATCTCGTATTTCGACAGCAATAATGGTGACCTCAAGGTGACCAAGTGCGGCAACGCGGCCTGCTCGGCGGGCAACACGATCACCCCGGTTGACACGTCCGGGTTTGTGGGGCAGCACACCTCGATGACCATCGGCGCCGACGGGCTGCCGGTGATTTCGTACTACGACATGACCAATGGCGATCTCAAGGTGGCGAAGTGCGGCAATGCGGCTTGCACTGCAGGCAACACGATCACGGCCGTGGACACGGTGGGCGACGTAGGCCATTACACCTCGATTGTCATTGGCGCGGATGGATTGCCCGTGATTGCCTACTACGACGTCACCAACGCCGATCCTAAAGTGGCGAAGTGCGGCAATGCGTCGTGTTCGGCGGGCAACACCGTCACCACTGTCGACCCGGTTGCGTTCGTGGGTGCGTACGCCGCGATTGCAATCGGCGCCAACGGGCTGCCGGTGATTTCGTTTCGCGCCGTTGGCGGTATCAGGTTGGCAAGATGCGGCAATGCGGCCTGTTCAACCGGTAACATCCTGGGCACGATGGCCGGGTTCGGCGGCAAGGCTTTTAGTAGCCCAATTAGCCTGTTGACTATTGGCGCCGACGGAATGCCGACACTTTTGTACGTGGAGGTCGATGCAGGTGTGGGCAGCCTGAATCTGGCGAAATGCAGCGTCCCCTCGTGCGTCGCAGCGGGTGTCGTCGCCGATCTCGGGCTCGTTGCTGGAGTTCCCCGCGGAATCTCGATGACTACGGGTGTCGACGGGTTGCCTGTGATTGCGTACATGGATGCCAACAACCTCAAAGTGGTGAAGTGCGGCAACGTATCGTGTTCGGCTGCCAACAGCAGCAGCGATTTGGGGGATGTCGGAAGTACCGGCGGATACCCATCCATCAATATCGGCACCGATGGGCTGCCCGTGATTTCATATTTCGATGGCACCACCAATTCCCTCAAGGTGGCGAAGTGCGCCAATACGTTCTGCGTGGCGGCTTACAGGCAGCGATAAAACTTTGGGTTGGACGAATTTGCGCCGTTGTTTCGCGTGGATGAAAGGGTTGATCGCCCTGCTCGGGTAACACCGCGGCAGTGACCAGGCAGGCCGCAATGCATCTGCGCATGTTCAATCAAGAAAAATGTCCTGTCGGCTTTTGCCGCTCGATCTCGTTTGAATGAATGAAACGCCTTGCGG
The DNA here is from genome assembly GCA_016720925.1 of Betaproteobacteria bacterium. Classification (NCBI taxonomy): domain Bacteria; kingdom Pseudomonadati; phylum Pseudomonadota; class Betaproteobacteria; species Betaproteobacteria bacterium. The sequence continues at coordinate 364,408 of JADKJR010000004.1, forward strand.
CGGCTGCATTGTGCTGACTTGGGTAAACACAAGAACTGGCGCGGCGTTTCAGGCATTAATGGCCGGATATCCGCGCCAATGCTTGAGTTTTGCCTTGTCGACCGACCGAGATTGGAGACACCATGCGCACCCGAATCCTGAAATCCTTTCTGCCAATCCTGGTGATCGCCATCGCATGGTTTTCAATGCGGGCGGCGCACGCACAAATCCCGCAGACCATCAACTATCAGGGCTACATCACCAACAGTGCCAGCCAGCCGGTGAATGCGGCGGTAAGTATCACGTTCCGCCTCTACAAGGAGGCATCAACCGGATCGCCGGTATGGACCGAAACGCAAAGCGGCATAGGCGTAAGCAATGGCATTTTCAACGCGGTGCTGGGCAGCGTCTCGGCGTTAAGCCTCCCGTTCAATGTCCCGTATTTCCTGAGCCTGCAAGTCAATAGTGATGCCGAGATGGCGGTTCGCCAGCCGTTGAGCGCGGTGCCGTATGCGCAGCGCGCGGTGACCGCGGAAACGCTGGCGGCAGGCGCCACCATTGCGACATCGCAACTCACCGGAACAATTGGCGCCGGCCAGTTTGCCGCCACGCAACTTCTCCCCACCACGCCTTGTGGAACGGCCGAGACGGCGATATGGAACGGTTCTGCCTGGAGCTGTGGGGTGGGTACGCCCGGCCCCAAGGGCGACACCGGCGTTGCCGGGCCGCCAGGCATTCAAGGCTTGATTGGCTTGACGGGGCCAGCGGGTCCGACTGGACCAATTGGCCCGCAAGGTGTTCCGGGGTCGGTCACGAGCATTACCGCGGGCGGCGGCCTGACCGGCGGCACCATCACTTCGACCGGCACCATTGAAATCGATCCCGAATCGAATGTGCTGAAGAACAATTTTTTCAAGTTTGGCGGCAATCTATTCGGCCTTGGCACGGTCGCGAAAATGGGCACGACGACGATGGTGCCGGTGGAAATCGTGGTCAACAACTTGCGGGCGCTGCGCATCGAACCCAACGCCACCAGCCCCAATATTGCGCTGGGTCATTCAGCAAATGTCGCGGGTGGCACCGGTATTGTCGGCGCAACCGTCTCGGGAGGCGGCGAAGACTCGGTGCTGATGAATATTGCCGACCAATCCTACGCAACCGTGGGCGGAGGCAGCGCGAATTACGCGCGGGGATTGTATGCAACGGTCAGTGGCGGGCGGGTCAACACGATCAGTTCCCAGGATGCGACCATCAGCGGCGGCGCCGGCAATGAAGCCACCAATAACTCGGCGGCCATCGGTGGAGGGCTAATCAACAAAGCCTACGGCTTCGGTGCGACCGTGCCGGGCGGGGGCTACAACCAGGCAACAGGTTCATACAGTTTCGCCGCCGGCTTTCAGAGCGTCGCCAGTAATCAAAGTGCGACGGTCGGCGGAGGTGAAGGCAATGCCGCAAGCGGCTACGCGGCAACCGTGCCCGGAGGTTCGGGCAACACCGCGCTGGGCAGCATGAGCTTTGCCGCCGGTCGCCAGGCCAAGGCAAACAGCGACGGCTGCTTCACATGGGCCGACAGCACCGACGCGCCATTTAACTGTGCAGTCCCGAATGCCTTCATGGCCCGCGCTTCGGGCGGTGTGCAATTGCGCACCAGCGCAAATCTACTGACCGGCTGCAACATGGCGGCGGGTAGCGGCACCTGGACTTGCACCAGTTCCCGCGACACCAAGACTGATTTCATCAACATGAACCCGCTCGACGTATTGAAACGCGTTGTCGGTTTGCCGGTGACGCAATGGCGCTATCGATCTGAAACAAGCGGTGCGCGCCATGTCGGGCCGATGGCGGAGGATTTTCATGCCGCGTTCGGGTTGGGGATCAGCGATAAATCCATCAGCGTCGTCGATGCCAGTGGCGTCGCCTTCGCCGCCATTCAGGGGCTCTACAAACTCATCGAGGACAAAGACCGAGAAATCGCGCGATTGCAGAGCCTGGCCAGCGAGGTCGCGGTATTGCGCGGCATGGCCGGCGAGATGGATCGGTTGAAGGCTGAGCTGCTTGGCATCAGAAGGCGGCTTGCGATGGATTAGCGCCACGCGCAATCCGCTGGGCTGTCATGGCGGCATTTGTGCGCCGATCTCGTTTGAATGAATGAAACGCCTTGCGGCCACCTGGTTGTGCTGGCTTGACCAAACACAAACACAAACACAAGCACTGGCGCGGCGTTTCAGGCATTAATGGCCGGACAGCCCCGCCAATGCTTGAATTGTGTTTTGTGAGCGGACTGAAGTTGGAGACACCATGCGCACCCGAATCCTGAAGATATTCCTGCCGATCCTGGTGATTGCCGTCGCATGGAGTGCAATGCGAGCAGCGCACGCACAAATCCCGCAGGCCATCAACTACCAGGGCTACCTCACCAACAGCACCAGCCAGCCGGTAAATGCGGCGGTCAATGTCACGTTCCGTCTCTATACCAAAGCGGTCGACGGCACACCCGTCTGGGAGGAAAAGCAAATTGATATCAGCGTGACGAATGGCGTATTCAATGCGGTGCTGGGCAGCGTTTCAGCGTTGAGCCTGCCGTTCAACGTCCCGTATTTTCTGAGCCTGCAAGTCAACAGCGATGCCGAAATGGCAACGCGCCAGCCATTGGGCGCGGTGCCGTATGCGCTACGAACTGCGACTGCCGACGCGTTGGCCGCGGGGGCGACTATTCCCGCCTCGCAACTCACCGGAACAATCGCCGGCAATCAGCTCGCTGCGACACAACTTCTGCCAACCGTGGCCTGCACGACAAACTACATACCGCAGTGGAATGGGTCGGCGTGGACCTGCGCGGCGGGAATGGCCGGGCCACAAGGTCCCGTTGGCCCGATCGGCCTGGGGCCAACCGGCCCGGCAGGGCCGACCGGTCCGCAAGGTCCGGCAGGCTCAGTGGATGCGGCCACCAATCTGACGCTGCCGGCATCCACGGCGACGCCAGGGCAACATCATGAAGGCAGGGGCCAGTGCGTTCATCCACAATTTCGGCACCTGCAACACCTTCATCGGCATCAACGCGGGCAATCTTGCACTGACGGCGGCAGCAACACCGGCCAGCGGCTTTACGCCTTGTCCGATCACCAGCGGCGGCAACAATACGGCCACCGGGCACAGCGCGCTGCTAAGCAACACCACCGGCAGCAACAATACCGCCAACGGTGTTGGCGCGCTGCTGGCCAATCTGTCCGGCAACAAACACCGCGCTGGGCGTGAATACAACTCGACCGCAACTCGCGGCAACAACACATCCGCAACCGGCAGCACAGCGCGCTTTATTTCAATACGACCGGCCACGGAAACACCGCCAACGGCGTAAATGCGCTTCAGAACAATACGATTGGTCACGAGAATACCGCCAGCGGCGTGAACGCGCTCATGACCAATTCGATTGGTCGCGGCAACACTGCCAGTGGCCTCGAATCACTCAAGAACAACACGAGGGCTTGGGAATTCCGCCAGCGGATATCAGGCGACTGAGCAACATATGCCGGTGCAAATACCGCCAGCGGCACAGGCGCGGCAGAAGAACACGACCGGAGCGGTAAATACCGCGTTTGGATATCACGCGCTCTATACCAACGTGGGCGGCGGCAGCAACACCGCGTTCGGCAGCGATGCGTTGCAGAACAACTCGACCGGCGGCGAAAATACTGCCGTTGGCAAAGGGGCGCTGAGCGACAACTCAACCGGCAGCAGAAATATTGCGCTCGGAATGCTGCAGGCATTGCACAATGGCGGGCGACAATATACATACCATCACATAGGCACCTTTGGCGACCCCTTCCGTGATTCATTGGCACTAATTCGCGTTTTCCAAAAGCGCACTTTCATCGCGGGAATCCGCGGCATCCAGCCCTCAAGCAGGCACGCCATCCCGGTTCTCATCGAGAGCGATGGCCAACTCGGTACCGTCAACTCCTCCCGCCGCTTCAAAGACAACATCGCCGACATGGATGCCGCCAGCAGCGCGCTCATGCAACTGCGCCCGGTGACCTTTCTCTACAAGTCCGACCAGAACCCCGCAGGCCGATCGCTGCAGTACGGCCTCATCGCCGAGGAAGTCGCCGAGGTCTATCCGGGCCTGGTTGCACACTCCGCCGACGGGCAGATCGAGACGGTGATGTACCAGCACCTGCCGCCGATGCTGTTGAACGAAGTGCAGAAGCAGCATCGTGCCATCGAGAGCCTGCGCGTCCTCGTGCAAACCAAAGACCGCGAAATCGATGCCCTGAGACGCGACCTCATCGCGATCAAGAGAAAACTCGGACTCGATTAGTGCAAACCATGCGGAGCCAATGATGAACGCCACTGCTTTATTCCGGTTCTTGCTCGCGGGCATTCTGGTCTTGATGCCTGCGCTTGCCATTGCGCAAGCGAGCGCCAATTTCAAGAGTCCCGCATTCGCCGTCAACGCCGGTGTTGGTGATATGACTTCCACCGGTTTCAATGTCCGCGCGTCGGTGGGACAGCCGTTCAGTCCGGCGGCACAATCGAGTACCAACTTTGCGGTGACAACGGGTTTGCTGGCGATTCCGGTGGCGACCAGTACCACCGGAAACCTTCCCGTATTCAACACAGGCGTCGCGGCTGATTGCACATTGCTGCCCGGCGGCAGCGTGGACCCGCATTACACGCTAATTGCCAGCGCGGAGCCATCGCTGCCGGGGCCGAATGCCATCGTCACGTCACAGATTGCCGATGGTTACTGGATCGCACAGGGGCCTGACTCGAAATGGATCGCACCGTCGGCCAATCAGGCCTACCCGGGCGCCATTCCGTGCAATGCGGCGGCACCTATACCTATCGCACGCTGGTTGACCTCACCGGATTCGATCCCGCGACGGCAGTGATTCAAGGTAAATGGGCCGTGGACAATCAGGGCACGGCGATTCGCCTCAATGGCACGAGCATTGGCGCCACACAGCCGGGCTACAACCCGTTCCAGACATTCACCATCAACAGCGGATTCATCGCGGGCGTGAACACGCTCGATTTTGTCACCGCGGATCAGGGATGCCCGAATGGCCTGCGCGTGGAATTGAGCGGCACGGCGACAATCTCGACCGGCGGCGGAACGCCTACATTCAGCCCCGGCGCGACCACGCTGACCTTTGCATCGCAGGCGGTATCGACCACCAGCGCCGCGCAAACGCTGACCATCACCAACACCGGCACATCGACCCTGACTATCGCAACCCCGGTCATCTCGGGCCCGTTTGCGATTGGCGCCAACAGCTGTGCGTCAGTGGTCCCGTCGGGCAACTGCGCCATTTCGGTGACCTTCACGCCCGTCGCAACCGGGGCCGCCACCGGCACGCTCACGATCCCGAGCAATGCCGCGGGCAGTCCGCATGCCATCTCGCTGACAGGCACCGGCGCCGCCGCGCCATCGGGATCGTTTGCCTACATCACCAGCCAGAACAGCAACAACGTTTCGGTAATCGATACCTCCACCGACACCGTGGTCGCCACCATTGCGGTCGGTTCGCCGTCGTACGGCGTGGCCGTCAACCCGGGCGGCACGCGCGTCTACGTGACCCATCCGGGCAACGACAGCGTCTCGGTGATCGATACATCCAGCAATACCGTTATCGCACCAGTATCGGTGGGTACTTCCCCGAATGGCATCGCCGTCAGCCCCGATGGCACGCGCGTGTACGTGGCCAATTCCAGCAACAGCGTCTCGGTGATCGAAACAGTCGGCAACACCGTGATCGCGACGTTGACGGTGGGCACCAACCCGTTCGGCATCGCCGTGACGCCGGACGGCACCCGCGTGTATGTGTCGAACAAGGGTAGCAATAACGTCTCCGTCATCGATGCCACGAATAACACGGTGCTGCCAATCCTGCTGGGGGTCGGTTCCAACCCGATGGGGGTCGCCATCAATGCTAGTGGCACGCGCGTATTCGTAGCCAATGGCGGAGGCGGCATCTCGATCATCAACACGGCCAACAACTTCCTGCTTGCCCATTTGGCGTTTGGCGTCGCGCCAGTGGGTGTCGCCGTCCATCCAAACGGCACGCGTGTGTATCTGGTCGATGCCAGCGGCAGCAACGGCACCGTCAGGGTGATCGATCCCGTCAATTACACTGAATCTCCGCCGATCGCGGTGGGACAGCAGCCGGTCGGCATTGCTGTCAACGCCGATGGCACGCACCTCTACGTGGCGAACCGGCTCGACAATAACGTCGCGGTAATCGATACATCGACCAACACCGTACTCCACAACGTGCCGATCGGAAGCCAGCCAAACGGGTTCGGCATATTCATCGGTAGCCCCGCCGCCGCGGTTCCCGGCGCGCCGACGATCGGCACGGCAACATCGGGCAACGGCCAGGTGACGATCAACTTCACCGCACCGGCGAACAACGGCGGCAGTGCAATCACGGGTTATACCGCGACCTGCAGTTCGATCGCGGCAATCACCCGCACGGCGACCGCGCTCACATCGCCAATTACGGTGACGAACCTGACAAACTTCGTCGGCTATAACTGCTCGGTCACGGCCGCCAATTCAGCAGGAACCGGCCCGGCGTCGGCAACGGTGACAGTGTTGCCAATCGGTGCGCCCGGCATCGTCAGCAGCGGCACCGCGAACGGCGTCGTCAATACGCCATTCAGCTACCAGATCCTCACCAACGCGGTGGCGAGCAGCTACGGTGTTTCCGGCGCGCTGCCAAGTGGAGTCACCCTCGACACCGTCACCGGGGTGATCAGCGGCACGCCGACGCAGAGCGGCACTTTTAACGTAACGCTCTCAGCGACCAATGGCGGTGGCACCGGCACGTTGCCGCTCTCAATCACGATCGCGGCCAATGCCGTCACGTTTATCGAGGCCGTGTCCAGAAAAACGCACGGCATTGCCGGTTCTTACGAGTTGGTACTCGATAGTGGGCAATTCGTCACGGGTAACGTTACTGTGGAGCCACGCTTCATGGGTGCGGGGCACCAGATTGTTTTCAAGTTTGACGGGCCGATCAACAACGAAGGATTCCTGACGGTCACCGATTCAACCGGGGCCAGTATCACAACTGGCACTCACGCGCGTCTGGGCAATGAAGTGATTGTCACGCTGACCGGCAACCTGAATGCGCGGCGCGTCGCGGTAACGCTCTTGGGCGTGAACGGCAGTGTGAACGTCGGAACCGTATTGGGCTTCCTGCTTGGGGATGTGAACAACAGCCGCAATGTCAATGCGCAGGACACCAGTCGCATCAAGGCACGCGCCGGTCAACTTGCCAACGCGTCCAATTTCCTGCACGACATTTCCGTTTCCGGGCGCATCACGGCGGTGGACGTGATTGTTTCCAAAGTTCTGAATGGGACGGTATTGCCATAGGAAAAATCCATGAACAGCAAGCACTGGCGCGGCGTATGGAGCATTGTTGGCCAGCGAGCCGCGCCAGTGCTTGCGCTTTACGCAATGTAGGGTGGGCAAAGCGCAGCTTGCCCGCCATATGACCGATGTCGGGACCTAAGTTTTTTTGGAGCGCGCCATGCACACCACAATTCATATGACGCCAAAAGGCGTTCGCAGCGTCGCGATTCGGCGATTCGCGTTGTGCGGCGTTCTTCTTGGCGCTCACTTCTGCCGCCATGGTTGCCGACGCGCTCACCCTCACGGCCGTGCAATCGCGCAAAGCGCATGGCGCAACCTCCACGACTTGCCCATCGACACCTCGCAGAACATTGGCGGCGCGGTCACCGTTGAATCGCGCGCCATCGGCGCCGGCCACCAGATCGTGTTCCAGTTCGATGTGCCCGTCACCTTCGGCGTGCCCACCGCCGTCGACGAGGCGGGCGCGCCCGTCGTGATCTCATCGGCCGTTCCCGGCAGCAACAACGAAGTTGTCGTGACTCTCACCGGTGTGCCTGACAACAAGCGCGTGAAGGTAACGCTGCCGAATGTCAACGGCGTGGATTTCAGCGTCTCGCTGGGCTTCCTGATTGGCGACGTGAACAACTCACGGTCGGTAGCCACGAGCGATATTGCGCAAATGAAAGCGCACGCCGGGCAGGGCGTCGATGCGTCCAATCTTCGGTTCGACCTCAACGCCACCGGCGTGATCACCGCCGCGGATATCAGCGCGGTCAAGAGCCGCTCGCCGCGCACATTACCCGAGGCGATCGTGCCAACCGGGATGATGCTGAATGTGAGCAAGACCGGTCCCGGCGCCGGGTCGGTGAGCAGCGCGTCGCCGGGTATCGATTGCGGCGCGGATTGCAGCGAAAGCTACACGTCCGGCACCGTGGTCACGCTGACCGCCACCGCCGCTACTGGTTCTGCCTTCACGATGTGGGGCGGCGCATGTGTCGGCACGACCACGCACACCTGCAATACCACCATGAACGCCGCCAAATCCGCGGTCGCAAACTTCATGGGAGCGGAAGCGTTTCAGGTGGACGCCAATCCGTTACGCGTGACGGCCGTGCCCGACACCGCGCGTACCGTCACCCAGACAATTCCCGTCACGGGCGGAACCATCACGGTCACCGGCGCGGATGGAACGGTGTATACGCTTGTTGTACCCGCGGATGCGTTGCTGGAGCCAACCGCAATCAGCATGACACCGGCCGCGAGCCTTGATAGCCCGGATCTTCCCAAGGATGCGGCGTACGGCGTGGAGCTTGGACCCGCCGGGGCAACATTCCATAACTTCGTCACTCTGACCATCACGCCGCCCGCAGGTGCGAGTGTGCCGATTGCCCGCCAATTGCCCATCGGCTGGAGCGGCACGCAAAGTGTGGTGTCGCTCGCGGCGATCGATCCCACCTCCGCAGTCGTCAAGTTGAAGTTGCTGCACTTCAGCGGCTATGCGCTATTGCTCGCGACCACCGGCATGAATGCCACGCTGGCGCCCGTGCGTCACCGCCTGGGCGGCGATGCGGAAGAGCGCCTGGGAAGTCTCGCGGGCGAGCGGCTGTCACAAGAACGTCAGAAGCAATTGCTGGGGGCCGACTCCGATGGCATTCTGGTGCTGGATGATCTTTTCAAGCTGTTCGATGAGCAGGTGGTCCAGCCGCGCATTGCCGCCGCGGGAACAAGCTGCGCAGCGGGACGGCTTGCCCTGCAAACCGTGCTCGGCTTCGAGCGCCAGAAACAGTTGCTGGGTTTCGCGGAAGGCAATTTTGGGGACACCATCCTCCCGGTCATGGCAGCCGCCACGGGCGCCTGTACCCGCGAGGAATACGCGCTCTGCCGCGACAATCACATCATCACGCGCATCCTGCCGTATTACCTGGGGGTGAGGCGTCAGGCGGAACTGCTGGGCGTCGTTGTGGAGCCGGGACCAGTCTGGTTGCAAGACGCGGAAGCGGCTGTCGGCAAATGCCTGAATTTTGAGTTGCAGGTGAATTCGCGGCTGGACTATTCCGACGGCGTGGATGTGACGGCCCATACGATTGTCGAAACGGTCGAATCGCGGGTGAAACTGCCGTTCAACATCGGTGCTGCTCTTTTTGGTCCCGGCTATATTGCCTCCAGCCAGGCGGGTCCCGATCCGCTCATCTCGCGCGCCTATGACGTGAATTACCCGCATTCATGCGCCCAGGTGTCCGGTGTGCAGCGCATCGGCGCGGGCATGCTGGGCGCGCTGGGATTCGAGCCAAACGAAGGCAGTGTCGCGCAGCGTGCGACGGTAAAGGATTTCTTTTTCACCCCGGCCGTCGTGCCGAATGGCGCCGGATCGGGCTATACATTGACCACATTCTTTGCGGGATCGTCAGGCTGCGAAGCTCCCAGCTCGACGAGTCAGGAAAACGAAAACTGGGTCAACAACGGATTTGGTACCTGGGCCAATGCTTTTATTGATCCCGTTTATGCCATGGCCATTCGTAACTGGACGATTGTTGCCGGAGACATCTTTGCGACCAAGGATTTCACAAACCAGGAATCGTCAGGATCGGATAACGCGGTCGTGACCACCGGCCTGGTTCTGTTTCACAAGCCCGCGCCGTGAGCAAGGGAAATGGGGTTGACGGGTGAGTCTCAGACCATTCAACTTGATGCCAAAGAGAAAGTAATGAGAACACCAGCACTGGCGCGTCGTTCCGGTCATAAAGACCGTAGGAGCCGCGCCAGTGCTGGTGTTTGACCGTGCAATATCAAGACGCTGTCAATTTATCAAGCAGCCAAATTCGGAACTGAAATGCAATTGGAGCGCACCATGCATACCATCACTCAAACACCGCCTGCAGGAACCCGCAACCCCGCAACCCGGCGGTTAGCGCTGTGGGGGACTTTCCTGGTACTCGGCTTGACCGGGGTAGCCGCCGAAGCCGCGACGCTGACGGCGGTACAGTCGCGCAAGGTGCATGGCGCTGGCACGTTCGATGTCACGGTCGACACATCGCAGTCCATTGCCGGTGCGGTCACGGTGGAATCGCGTGAGATCGGCGCCACCGGTCACCAGATCGTGTTCCAGTTCGACGCGCCTGTCACCAGCCACGGCACACCGTCCGCATTCGACGAGACCGGCGCCGCGATCGGCACGTTGGTACCGTTGATTTCCGGCAACGACGTTGTCATCACCCTGACCGGCATACCCGACAACAAGCGCATCAGGATTGTGCTGCCGGGCGTGAATGGTGGCGGTGATGCGGTCGCCGCAATGGGATTCCTGGTAGGCGACGTAGGCAATTCGCGAACTGTTTCCGCCGCCGATGTGTCGCAAATGAAATCGCGCGCGGGGCAGGGCGTTGATATTTCCAATGTCCGGTTTGATCTCAACGCCAGCGGCGCAATTACGGCTGCGGACATCAGCGCAGTAAAGAGCCGCCCTCCGCGCACCCTGCCGGACGCACCCGTGTTGCCCGGTTTCACGCTGCAGCCTGCCAATGCCAGCATCGTCGCCCTGCAAGCGGTGCAGTTCACCGTCACGGCCAGTGGCGCGCCCGTACCGATACTGCAGTGGCAATTCAGTATCGACAGCGGCGCCACCTGGAGCGACATTCCGGGTGCGAACGGCAGCGCATTGCATCTGGTGGGCGCGCTGAGCGACAGCGGCCGGCAGTATCGTGCCGTCGCGACCAACGGCGCAGGATCGGTCAACAGCAATGCGGCCACACTGACCGTCAATGTCGCGCCTGGCATCATGGTCGGTGCGCCAGGCGGAACCGTCAATGGCGACTACGGCGCGCAAATCATCGTTCCGGCGGGCGCGCTTGCCGGCACGGTGGAAATCCGATTGCTGCGCGATAGCGCCAACTCGCCTGCGCTTTCGCTCCCCGATGTCGAGGCGGTGGGTGCAATCTACGAAATGACGCCGCATGGAACCGCGTTCGCACAGCCGGTGACATTGCGTATTCCTTTCGATCCCGCGCAACTTCCGGACGATGCGATACCCGTATTGTACAAAGCCGAAACCGGCGGCAGTTTCACGGCGCTGCCAACGACCGTCGACGGCAACTTCCTGGTCACCACGGTCACGAATTTTTCCTGGATCCTGGCTGCCTACAGTTCCACTGGCTCATCCGGTGTTTCTGGCTCGACCAAGCCGCGCGCGGTCTATGCGTTGCAGCCGACAGCAGGCTCGCCAGGCATCCCTTTTGCCGTGGCGTCTTTTCGCATCAACTCGACCACCGGCGCATTAACCGGTCCCACCAGCACCGGCCTGGTGGGAAGCGAACCGATCTCCGTGGTCGCGCATCCCTCTCGCAGATTCTTGTATGTGACGCACGCCGGCAGCACCACCGTCAACAATATCTTGCCCAACAGCGTCGCCACCTATCGGTTGAATACGCTTGACGGACAGATCACCGGTGCCGCGCAGGGATCGGTATCGACGGGTGCGCCGATCGGCTACAAACCGACCATGCCGGCGATTCATCCATCCGGCAAATTCCTGTACGTGATGAACTTCGGATCGGCTTCCAACAATGGCGGTGGCGACATCAGCCTCTTTACCATCAATGGTGTGACCGGCGCGTTGACCTTGTCACCCAGCGTGACCACCGGCAATGGCGCGCAGCCGATGGGTATTGCCTTCAACCGTCTCGGCACATTTGCTTATGTCCTGTATGGCGGTACCGCAAGCGCCAATACATTCTCGTCGCAGGTAAAGGTGTATTCGGTCCACGCCACAACAGGCGTTCTCACGGGGCCGCTGAGCGGCGCGGCGGCGGGCGCGCTGGGCGGCGGTGCATGGTCGATTGCGGTCGATGCCAGCGGCAAGTTCGCCTATGTCGCCACACTGTTCACCGATGAGGTGATCGCCTACAGTATTAACAGTGTCACGGGCGCGTTGACGAACCTCGGCAGCACAATGGTCACGGCAGGAAGCAAACTCGCCTCGCTCGCGACCGACAGCTACGGCCGCTTCCTGATTGCTGGCCGGCAACAGCCCTGGCTCAGCAAGAATTTGCTGTCGTATCAGATCAATGCGATCAGCGGCTCGCTAACGCCGGCGAACAATGTGCTTACGGCCTGTTCCGGGGGCAGTTGCGTCGGTCCGCTCGCGGTCGTCGCTGAACCGCAGGGACAATATGTGTTCGCGATCGACTCCGCCGTGACGTCGACGTTGTCGGCATTTTCAGTCAATGCCGCCACGGGCGCGCTGACCGCAACCGGCGCGGCGGTCGGCATCGTGACACCCCGCAATCCGGGCGTGAGTTATCCCATCACATTTGGTGTCACGGGCGCCAGCCCCGCATGGCAGAACAACTGTACCTACAACTGTGCACTGCCCCATACGGGCAGCGGGAGTGGTGGCGGTGGTGGTGGCCCCAATCCCAATCCGCCGACATCGCATTTCCTGACGGTGACGCAACCCATTTACATTGGCTTTGTCTATAGCTCGCCCGCCGGGATCGACTACGGTCCGCCGACGATCAGCAACCCGATTCCTCCCAGCGATTTTCGGGCGGAATTCCCGGTCAATGCCAGCGTGCAACTTTGCACGTTTCCGCCGCCACCATCTTCGCAGGCCTACGACATCGAATGGACGGGTTCGTGCAGCGGCACCGGCGTCTGTACGAGCGTCACCATGAATAGTGACAAGGATTGTCAACTGAATTTCAAGCCGGTCAGCGGGCGTTAGTTGATGCAGGGCGCGTTGCCGAAATGTTGGACGGCGCAAGTAAAGTACGGACGGGCACCAAGAAAGTCATAGAGAAAAAAGTTCAAAGTCAAGCACTGGAGCGCCTTTCCAGCCATGAATGCCGTAAACGCCGCGCCAGTGCTGGTGTCTTTGCATGCAATGCCAAGATCACGACAATTAGTCACACTGCTTACAACAAAAACGAAATGCATTTGGAGCGCACCATGCAAGCCGCCGACCTCGCACTGCCCGCAAAATTCCGCAACGCCGCAACCCGGCGGATAGCGCTGTGGGGGATGTTTTTCGCGCTCACCTTTGCCGGTGTTGTTGCAGACGCGCTCACGCTGACGGCCGTGCAGTCGCGCAAATCGCATGGTGCTGCGTCCCATGATCTGACCATCGACAAATCGCAGAGCATCGGCGGCGCCGTGACGGTGGAATCGCGTGCAATCGGCGGCGGTCACCAGATCGTGTTCCAGTTCGATGCGACGGTGAATTCCGCCGGCACGGCCGCTGCAGTCGACGAGACTGGCGCCACGGTTGGACCAGTGAGCGCTTCGGCTTCCGGCAACAACGAAGTTGTGGTGACCCTCGCCGGTGTGCCGGATAACAAGCGTGTGAAGGTGTCGCTGACGAATGTGAACAACGCGGGTCTGAACGTTGAGGCTTCGCTGGGCTTTTTGGTGGGTGATGTGAACAGCGCGCGGACCGTTTTGCCCGCCTACTTATCCCAGACGAAGGCGCGCTCCGGGCAGGTGGCCGATGCCGCCAACTTCCGGTTCGATCTCAATGCCACCGGCGCAGTCACCGCCGCGGATGTCAGCGCGGTCAAGGGACGAATAAACCGTACGCTGCCTCCGGTGACGACGATCGTGGTGCCGCCTGATCCTGGCTCGGTTGCCCCGCCGATCAACCCGACGGCTTCGACCAGCCTTGCCTCGGCAACGTCATTTCTTTACACAGGGCCGAATCCGATTCAGACCGGCGTTGCGCCCGGCACCATTGAGGCTCAGCGGGCCGCGGTACTGCGGGGCAAGGTCCAGACCAGCGGCGGCGCCGCACTAACCGGTGTCACGATTACGATCCTCGCGCATCCCGAGTTTGGTCAGACAATTTCCCGTGCCGACGGTGCATTCGACCTCGCCGTCAACGGCGGCGGGCAGCTCACCGTGATTTACCAGAAATCGGGCTTCCTCCCGGTTCAGCGCGCGATCGTGGCGCCGTGGCGCGACTATGCATGGCTACCGGATGTGGTGATGATTCCGTTCGATAGCGCGGTGACGCCGATCAATCTTGCCTCGCTAACCATGCAAACGGCGCGCGGCAATCCAGTGAATGACACCGCCGGCGCTCGCCGCGCCACCATCATGTTTCCGCCGGGAACGACCGCCGATATGGTGATGCCCGATGGAAGCACGCAGCCGCTGACCAGCCTGAATGTGCGCGCCACCGAATTTACTGTCGGCGATGCCGGTCCCAAGGCCATGCCGGCACCGTTGCCGCCGAGCAGTGGCTACACCTATGCGGTGGAACTCAGCGTGGATGAAGCCGTCGCCGCCGGCGCCGCCGAAGTGCGTTTCAACCAGCCGCTGCCGGTGTATGTCGAGAACTTCCTCGGCTTTCCGGTCGGCACCGCCGTGCCGTCGGGCTACTACGACCGGCAAAAGGGCCAGTGGATCGCCTCGCCTAACGGCCGCGTGATCAAGGTTCTTGGCATCACCGGTGTGTTGGCCGATCTGGATACGGATGGCGACGCGGCAATCGATGATGCGACCAAGTTGTCGGCCCTTGGCATCACCGATCTGGAACGTGCCCGTATCGCGTCGCTCTATACCGCTAATCAGACGCTATGGCGCATTCCGGTCACGCACTTCACGCCCTGGGACTACAACTGGCCCTTCGGTCCGCCGCTCAATGCCGTATCCCCGCCCAACAAGAAGAAGAACAATCCTCCGATCAAGAAGCCGGCAAGACGCCCATGTTCGGTCATCGGCTGCGAGGATCAGACACTGGGCGAATCGATCCCCATCACCGGCACACCATGGAGCCTGCATTACCAGAGCGAACGCACGCCTGGTCGCCGGGTAGACTACACCCTCGATATTCCCGTCAGTGAGGCAAGCGTTCCGTCAACCCTGTTGACCATGCGGGCCGCGGTGACGATTGCCGGGAAGTTATATCAAGCCGAATACGCCGCGGCACCCAATGTCGTCTTCCACGTACCCTGGGACGGCAAGGACGGTTATGGCCGCATGCTGTATGGCGATCAGACCGCTACTGTCAAAGTGGAATATGTGTATCCCTTGCTCTACTACCCGGTTGACGGCGTCCTGCAGTCGCTTGCCTTTGCGCGTGCCGCCGGTTCGGGGGCGGCGATCGACTCGCCGCGCGGCGTCTACAACTATACGTACTCACGAACCTGGACCGAGACCGTTCACGTCAGGGATCTGCGGCAATACGGGCAGGACGGCTGGAGCCTGAGTGTCCAGCACGCCTACGATCCGGCTGGGCGCAAGCTGCTGCTGGGCAATGGCGAAGAACGTGGTGGTGCGGCGCTGTCGCAGATCATCAATACCGTTGCGGGCACGGGGGCGTATGGGTTCTCCGGTGATGGCGGGCCGGCGACCGCAGCGAATCTGGCAAATGCTCTTGACATTGCGGTAGGGCCAGATGGCAGTCTGTACATTGCGGACACCGGCAATCTGCGCATCCGCCGCGTGCTTCCCAATGGCATTATCAACACTATCGCTGGGAACGGTGCATATGGGTTCGACGGTGATAATCAGCAGGCGATCGGCGCGAGACTGACCACGCCGCACGGCATTGCTGTCGGGCCGGACGGAACGGTGTTTATCACGAACACGTTGAGCGGGCGCATCAGGCGGGTAACGCCCGATGGCACTATCACGACAGTAGCGGGCAACGGTCAGCTCAATAACAACGGCGACGGCGGGCCGGCGACATTGGCGGCCACCGAAGGTGTCGACGTTGCCGTCGGACAAGACGGTAGCTTGTTCATTGCAGGGGCTGGCCGCGTCCGCCGCGTGGGCACGGATGGCATCATCACCTCCGTGGCGGGTAACGGAATTCTGGGCTATACCGGCGACGGCGGCCCGGCGACCGCCGCAAGACTATCGAACGCAGTCCGTGTTGCCGTTGGGCCGGACGGGAGCCTGTTCATTGCAGATCGCGACAACCACTGCATCCGACGCGTGGGAACGGACGGTATCATCACTACTGTGGCGGGAACTGGCGCATCAGGCTTCAGCGGCGACGGTGGCCCGGCCACGGTAGCGACCTTTACGCAGCCTGCTGCACTGGCCGTCGGACCGGACGGCAGCTTGTATATAGGGGACGGTCCCCAACAACGCATCCGCCGCGTGGGACCCGATGGCATCATTACCACTATCGCCGGAATAGGTCCGAACAATGGCTACTACGGTGGCGATGGCGGACCGGCAACCGCCGCGATACTTACCAACTACGACTCAAGTGCAATGGGCGGCCTTGCTGTGGCGGCGGACGGCAGCCTGTACGTCACTGACCTGAGCCGCATCCGCGTTATCCGACCCGTGCTGCCAGATTACGTGGTGTCGGACGTTCTGCTGCCATCCGAAGATGGCAGCGAAGTCTACCTGTTCAATACCGGTGGACGTCATCTGAAAACACTCGATGCCCTCACGGGTGCGCTGCGCTACCAGTTTGGCTACAGCGCGGACGGCTACCTGACCAGCGTCACCGACGGAAGCGGAAACGTCACCACCATCGAGCGAACCGGTGCGGTGGCCACGGCCATCGTTGCGCCGGGCGGCCAGCGCACCACGCTCAATGTCGATGCGGGCGGCTGGTTGCAGAGCGCAATCAATCCGGCCGGCGCGTCACACAACATGACATATTCGTCTGACGGACTGCTGCAGACCTTCACCGATCCGCGCGGCAATCTTCATCAATTTACCTACGATTCATTCGGTCGTCTGACAAAGGATCAGGATTCCGCCGGTGGCAGCATCACGCTTGTGCGCACCGAGCAGGCCAATGGCTATACCATCACCGCGGCCACGGCCCTGGGACGAACCAATATTTATCAGGTGGAGCAATTGTCGACGGATGTCGTGCGCCGTACGGTCACGTCCACCAGTGGGAGCCCAGCTACCACTTTGGTCAATACCGACGATAGCGAGCAAACCACCTATGCCGATGGTAGCGTATACACGGTGAAATACGCTCCCGATCCACGCTGGGGCATGCTGGCGCCGGTCGCGAAGAGTTGGGTAGTAACCACCCCTGGTGGCCGCACGCGCACCGTCACGAAGGCACGCACTGCCACGCTCAGCGATCCCACCGACTTGCTGAGTCTGACGAATCTCACCGAAACCGCCACCGATAATGGTGCGGCGAGCACCAGTGTTTTCAGCAGCAACGGCACGACGCGCACTCGCACAATCACCACCGCCGCAGGACGCAGCGGCACCATTACGCTGGATACGCTGGGCCGCATCACGCAAGTGCAAGCGCTTGGACTCGATCCTGTCAGTTACACCTACGACAGCCGCGGACTGATCAGCACCATCGTCGAAGGCACTGGCGTGGGTAGCCGAACCACCACGCTGACCTTCAACGCGGCCTTCGAACTCAGCGGCGTCACCGACGCAAGCGGGCGCAGCTTTGGATTGGCCTATGACAGCGCCGGTCGACTGGTCACCGCGACGCTGCCGGGTGCGCGCACCGTTACGCTCGGTTACGATGCCTCGGGCAATAACACCGCGCTCACGCCGCCGGGACGCAGCGCGCACGGCTTCGGCTACTCGTCTATAGATCAGACCGTCAGCTACGCGCCACCCGATCTAGGCAGCGGTACCACGGCGACGCAATTTACCTACGATGCTGATCGTGCGCTCACGCGCATCAACCGGCCCAATGCCGAATTAGTCGATGTAACGTACGACACGGCAGGGCGCGCCAGCAGCGTCGGCATCTCGCGTGGCTTGATCAATTACGCGTATGGTCCGTCCACGGACCAGCTTACGGGCATCACCGCGCCTGGAGGACTCGTTTTGGGTTACAGCTACGACGGTGAACTGCTGACCGGTGTTCAATGGAGCGGGGCGGTTTCCGGTGCGACGGCCTACACATACAATAACAATATGCGGGTGACAGCGGAAACCGTGAATGGCGGCAACAACGTAACGTTTGCCTATGCGCCCGATGGTCTGCTAAGTGCAGCGGGAAGCCTCACGCTGGCACGCAGCGCACAGAACGGCCTGATTACAGGCAGCACACTCGGCGGCCTCACTGACAGTCGAACCTATAGCCTGCTGGGAGACATAAACAGTTACAGCGCAAGCTACAACGCATCGTCGATTTATAGCGCCGCTTATACACGCGATGCGTTGGGCCGCATTGCACAGAAAGTCGAGACGGTCAGCGGCGTTGGTGCGACCTATGTTTATAGCTACGATGCCGCCGGGCGATTGAGCGCGGTGACAAAAGATGCCGCCACGGTCGGTACCTACACTTACGACAGTAACGGCAATCGTACTTCCCGCACGGGGCCAGTGCTGAACGCAAACCATGACGCGCAGGATCGCCTGACCGGCTATGGCAGTGCTACGTACAGCTATACCGCGAACGGTGAACTATCGACCAAGACGAATGGCGCAGGAACCACCAGCTATCAATACGATACGCTCGGCAATCTGCTGAAGGTAACGCTACCCAATGCGACGGTGGTCGACTATCTGATCGGCGGCCAGAATCACCGTATCAGAAAGATTGTGAATGGTGTACCAACGCGAGGTTTTCTGTACCAGGGTTCACTGCGCCCCGTCGCTGAGCTCGATGGCAGCAACGCGCTCGTCAGTCGCTTTGTCTATGCGACGCATGTCAACGTACCCGACTACATGATCAAGAATAATGTGACTTATCGGATCATCACCGATCAGCTCGGTAGTCCGCGGCTGGTGGTGGATGTGGCAACCGGTAATGTTGCGCAGCGCATCGACTACGACGAGTTCGGGCAGGTACTCAGCGATAGCAATCCGGGCTTCCAGCCGTTTGGCTTCGCCGGCGGCATCTATGACCCGGATACCAGACTGGTTCGCTTTGGCGCGCGCGATTATGACGCCGAGGCTGGACGCTGGACCGCGAAGGATCCAATTACGTTTGCGGGGAGGGATACCAATTTGTATGCCTACGTGAGCGGTGACCCGGTGAATGCAGTCGACGTTGATGGACTTTGTCCGGTGAAGCCAGGCGGCACGCTTTATACCAGTTCGCACAATCTACGACTCGCGCCTGTGCCCAACATCAACGCCACTCTCATGAATAATTGGTTCCCAGTGGGGAGCCAGGTGACATTCCTAGGTTTCGTCAACGGATTCGTCATGGTATCGGCGACCTTGGCAAATGGGACCACGGTCGTTGGATTCACACTGCAGAGCAACCTCTCGACAAATGCACCACAACCCTATAGTTATGAGCCAAATGCTCCACCCATGAACACACAAGCGTATCCCTCTTATGGCGTAGGCACGAAAGGCTAACGCTCAACGCAGCCCGGCGCATGGGATAAAGATAGAAATACTGGAGCGAAGCACGGGCTGACAATGGGCGAATAGCCGTGCCGCCGCTTGAAGGAAGATAGGGACACCAATCATGCTGCGAACGTAGAGAAAATCAGCAAAACACAAGCACTGGCGTGCCTTTCCGGCGATAAATGCCGGAAACACCGCGCCAGTGCTGGTGTTTCGACATGCAATATAAAGATCGCGTCAATCAGTGACACTGCTTACAACAAAAACGAAACGCACTTGGAGCGCACCATGTACGCCGCCGACCTCGCACTACCCGCAAAATTCCGCAACGCCGCAACCCGGCGGATAGCGCTTTGGGGGATGTTTTTCGCGCTCACCATTGCCGGTGTTGTTGCCGATGCCCTCACATTGACGGCCGTGCAGTCGCGCAAATCGCATGGTGCTGCGATACATGATCTGACCATCGACAAGTCGCAAAACATCGGCGGCGCCGTGACGGTGGAATCGCGTGCAACCGGTAGCGGTCACCAGATCGTGTTCCAGTTCGATGGGCCAGTCACCAGCTTTGGCGTGCCCGACCGCATTCGATGAGATCGGCGCCCCGGTCAGCATCAGCGTACAGGTGCCGCCTGCGATCACGGGCAACGACGTCGCGGTGACACTCACCGGCGTGGCCGACAGGAAGCGCGTCACAGTGTTGCTGCCAAGTGTCAACGGCCTGGTTGATGTGTCCGCATCAATGGGCTTCCTGATCGGTGACGTGAACAACTCGCAGTCTATTTCGCCCACCGATATCTCGCAGGTGAAGGCGCACGCGGGGCAAGCGGTCGATGGCGACAATTTCAGGTTCGACCTCAACGCCACCGGCGCAATCACCGCTGCCGACGTCAGCGCGATCAAGGGCCGGATAACCAGATCGTTACCTGCAGTGGTTTCGATTGTGCTGCCGCCTGACCCGGCGAGCGTCGCATCGCCGATCGACCCGACCGTGGCGACTAACATTCTGCCGGCGACGGCATTTCTCTATACCGGCGCCAACCCGATCCAGACCGGCGTTGCGCCCGGCGCCATTGTCGGCCAGCGGGCGGCGGTGCTGCGCGGCAAGGTGCAAACCCGCGCCGGCACCGTGCTGTCCGGCGTGACGATCACGATCCTCGCGCATCCCGAATTCGGTCAGACGATCTCTCGCGCCGATGGGGCCTTCGATCTCGCCGTGAACGGTGGCGGCCAACTCACGGTGAATTACCAGCGGGCAGGCTTTCTCCCGGTCCAGCGCGCCATCGTCGTGCCGTGGCGTGATTACGCCTGGCTGCCCGATGTGGTGATGATTCCGTTCGATGGCGCAGTGACCGCAATCGATCTCAACGTCGCATCGATGCAGACGGCGCGCGGCAATCCGGTGAGCGACGCTGACGGCACGCGCCAGGCCACTATCCTCTTTCCGCCAAACACGACCGCCACCATGGTGCTGGCCAATGGCAGCACCCAGCCGCTGACCACGCTAAATGTGCGAGCCACCGAATACACGGTCGGTACATCCGGTCCGAAAGCCATGCCGGCGCCTTTGCCACCCAGCAGCGGCTACACCTACGCCGCAGAGTTGAGTGTGGACGAGGCTGTTGTTGCCGGTGCCACCGAGGTGCGCTTCAGTCAACCCGTGCCAACGTATGTTGAAAACTTCCTAGGCTTTCCGGTGGGCACAGTGGTGCCATCGGGGTACTACGACCGCCAGAAGGGTCAGTGGATCGCTTCGGCCAACGGCCGCGTGATCAAGATACTCAGCATCACCAACAACCTGGCTGAACTCGACACCGACGGTGACACATTGCCTGACGATGCAACAAAATTGACTGCCTTGGGCATCACCGATCCCGAGCGCGCGCGCCTGGCGCAACTCTATACGTCACCCGGCCAGACACTGTGGCGCGTGCCCATCGCGCACTTCTCGCCTTGGGACTTCAACTGGCCCTTCGGTCCGCCGCCGGGTGCGACCGCACCTCCCGCGCCGGCGAATAGCAATCCCCCCGTTAACAGTCAGAACCAGGAATGCGGCTCTGTCATCGGCTGCGAGAATCAGTCGCTCGGCGAATCAATACCGGCCGCCGGCACGCCATGGAGCCTGCATTACCAGAGCGAGCGCACGCCGGGCCGCAAGGATGCCTATACGCGTGAAATCAAATTGAGCGGCGCAACACTGCCGATCGGACTCAAGCGCATCGAGCTCGAGATTTCCGTGGCCGGGCAGCACTTCACACAGAATTTTCCGGCGGCGCCGAACCAGACCTACACGCTCATCTGGGACGGCAAGGATGCGTTCGGTCGGACATTGCATGGTGTCCAACCCGTTACGGTAAACCTGGGTTACGTCTATGGCGGAGTCTATCTGCAGCCGTCGGAAAAACCCGGCGCCGTTTACGACGCCTTGTTTGGTCACTTTTCCTACTTCGGGACACCTGTCTCCGCCAATCGCGAGAGGGCGGAAGTCACGCTGTCCAGAACCTGGACCGAATCGGTGGGCCCGTGGCAGGCCAGTGCGGCCGGCATGGGTGGCTGGAGTCTGAGCGTGCAGCACGCCTATGATCCGTTTTCCCGCATGCTCCTGCAAGGGGATGGCCGGCAGCGCCGCGCCGATGCATTGGCGGCGCAGACTATTATTGCGACCGCGGCGGGCACCGGTTTGCAGGGCTTCAGCGGCGACGGCGGGCCCGCGACAGCGGCGCAACTGAATAACGTTGCGGGCGTCGCCGTCGGCCCGGACGGCAGCCTGTATATCGCCGACACGGGCAACCAGCGCATCCGCCGCGTGGCGCCGGATGGCATCATTACTACCGTGGCGGGCAATGGTGTTTTTGGCTTCAGCGGTGACGGCGGACTGGCGACGGCCGCGCAACTCTTTGACCCCAATGAAGTGGCCATAGGCGCGGATGGCAGCCTGTTCATCGCGGACTATGACAACAACCGTATTCGTCGCGTTGGGGTGGATGGCATTATTACCACCGTGGCGGGAAATGGCGTGCGTGCGTTCGGTGGCGACGGTGGGCTGGCGACCGCGGCGCAACTGAATGGCCCCGCCAATATTGCCGTCGGTCCGGACGGCAATCTGTACGTCTCGGAATCTAACCGCGTCCGGCGCTTTGCGCTGGGTGGCGTCATTAACACCGTGGTCGGTGACGGTTTCTTTCAGGGCGGTGGCAACGGCGGGCCGGCGGCCGCTGCGCAAGTTGCCGGCCCCAAGGGTATTGCATTCGCGGCGGGAGACGTGTTTATTGCGGAATATGCCGGCGTACGTCGCATAGGGCCGGATGGCACCATTTCCAGAATGGCGGGTACCGGTGTCGAAGGATTCAGTGGCGATGGCGGTCCGGCGACCGCCGCGCAAGTGAGACGTCCCGCCAGTGTTGTGGCGGGTGCGGACGGCAGCCTGTTCATCGCGGACCCCACGGGTGTTCGTCTCCGTCGTGTCGGGCCCGAAGGCATCATTAGCACCATCGCGGGCACAGGCGCGCCTTTCGACGGAATCAGAACTGGCGACGGCGGGCCGGCAACCGCCGCGAACCTGAATGGTCCCACCGGTGTTGCGATGGGACCGGATGGCAAGTTGTACATCGCAGACAATGCCGGCCGTCGCATCCGCCGCGTCGACTCCGCATTGCCCGGCGTCTCGCTAACAGACATCGTCATTCCCGCGGAAGACGGCGGCGAGATTTACATATTCAATAGCATTGGTCGCCACCTGAAGACATTGGACGCCCTGACCGGCGCGCTGCGCTTTCAGTTCGCCTACAGCACGGACGGCTACCTGATCTCCGTTACCGACGCGATCGGCAACCTCACCACCATTGAACGCACCGGCGCAATTCCTGCCGCCATCGTTGCCCCCGGCGGCCAGCGCACCACGCTTAATGTGAACGCCGGCGGCTGGTTGCTTTCGGCCACCAATCCGGCGGGCCAGGCCCACACCATGTCCTATTCAGTCGACGGTCTGCTGCTAACCTTCGCTGACCCGCGCAGCCAAGTACATCAGTTCACCTACGATGCGCTGGGCCGCCTGACCAGAGACGACAATCCGGCCGGCGGCAGCACTACGCTAGTGCGCACGGTGCAGAGCAACGGCTATACCGTCACCACCACATCCGCACTCGGCCGAAGTCACGCCTATCAAGTGGAGCAATTGACCACCGGCGCGGCCCGGCGCACCGTCACCGCCGCGAGCGGCACCAAGACCATTACGCTGATCAATACCGATGGCAGCGAGCAGACTACCTATGCCGATGGCAGCAGCCGTACCGTGATCAAAGGTCCCGACCCGCGCTGGGGGATGCTCGCGCCGGTCGCGAAGAGTGTTGTGCTCACGACCCCCGGCGGTCGTACCCGCACCGTTACCACGGTACGTACTGCCACGCTGTCGGACCCCAATGACTTGTTCAGCCTGACCAATCTCACTGACACCTTGACCGACAACGGTGCGGTACGTACCCGCGTGTACAGCCGCAACGGCGCAACCCGTACGCTCACCGACACGTCCGCCGCCGGGCGCGGCAGCATCGTCACCCTCGACGCGCTGGGGCGCGTCACACAGGCGCAAGCATTGGGGCTCGATCCGGTCGCCTACACCTACGATAGCCGCGGCCTGATCAGCACCATTACCGAAGGCAGCGGTGTTGCCGCCCGTACCACCACGCTTGCCTACAACGCCAAGTATGAACTCACCAGTGTGACCGATGCGCTCAGCCGCACGACGGCACTCACCTACGATAGCGCGGGACGATTGGTGACGTCCACGCTGCCCGGCGCGCGCACCGTCACGCTGGCCTACGATGCCTCGGGCAACCTCACTGCGCTGACGCCGCCTGGCAAGAGCGCGCACGGATTTGGTTACACGGCAATCGACGAGACCGCCAGCTACACGCCACCCGATCTCGGCAGCGGCACCACCACCACGCAGTTCACCTACGATACCGACCGCGCGCTGACGCGCGTCACCCGTCCCGACGGACAATTGATCGATGTCGCCTACGATACGGCCGGGCGCCCCGGCACCGTCACAATCGCGCGTGGTGCCATCGGCTATAGCTACAGTCCGACCACCGACCAGTTGACCGGTATCACTGCACCCGGCGGACTTGGCTTGAGTTACACCCGCGACAGCGAACTGCTAACTGGTGTGGTCTGGACCGGCGCGGTTGCAGGCGCGACGGCCTACACTTACAACAACGACCTGCGGGTGACCACCGAGACGGTCAACGCCGCCAACAGCGTGAGCTTCACCTACGCGGCCGATGGCCTGCTCTCCGGCGCGGGCAGTCTGGCTCTCACCCGCAATGCGCAGAATGGACTGCTCACTGGCAGCACATTAGGCAGTGTCACCGATAGCCTCACTTACAACACGCTGGCCGAGCGGAGCAATTACAGCGCCAGCTACAACGCTGCCGCGATCTACAACGCCGCGTACACGCGGGATGCGCTGGGCCGCATCACGCAAATGGTCGAAACGATCGGTGGGGTCACGACGACATTCGGCTACGGCTATGACATCGCCGGGCGACTCAACGCGGTTAGCAAGGACGCAGTGCCAATCAGCACCTACAGCTACGACCTCAACGGCAACCGCACCGCCCGCACCGGGCCGACGCTGGCTGCGACTGTTGACGCGCAGGATCGCCTTACCAGCTATGGCACCACCACCTACAGCTACACCGCCAACGGTGAACTGCTCGGCAAGGTCAGCGGCGCAGAGAACACCGCCTACGAATATGACGCGCTCGGCAATCTGCTCAAGGTCACGCTGCCGAACGCAACCGTGATCGATTACCTGATCGATGGCGTGAATCGGCGCATCGGCAAAAAGGTGAATGGCACCTTGGTGCAGGGCTTCCTGTATCAGGGTGCGCTTCGGCCGGTGGCTGAGCTGGATGGCAGCAATGTGGTCGTCAGCCGCTTCATTTATGGTACGCGAGTCAACGTGCCGGATTATCTGATCAAAGGTGGCGTCACGTACCGCATTATTGCCGACCATCTCGGAAGTCCGCGTTTAGTGGTGGATGTCGCCACCGGCAATGTGGCGCAGCGCATCGATTATGACGAATTTGGAAACGTGGCGACCGATACCAGTCCGGGGTTCCAGCCGTTCGGCTTTGCAGGTGGGATGTACGACAAGGATACGAAGCTGGTGCGATTTGGAGCAAGGGATTACGACGCGGAAACGGGACGGTGGACCGCGAAGGATCCAATTACGTTTGCGGGGAGGGATACCAATTTGTATGCCTACGTGCGCGGTGATCCGGTCAATGCAGTCGACGTCGATGGCCTGTGTCCGGTGAAGCCAGGGGGCACGCTTTATACCAGTTCGCACAATCTGCGGTTGCTGCCAGTGTCCAATATCAACGCCACTCCCGTGAACAATTGGTTTCCTGTGGGTAGTACAGTGACCTTCCTGGGATACAGCAACGGGTTGGTCATGGTTTCGGCGACCTTGGCAAATGGGAGCACGGTCGTGGGCTATGCCCTACCGTCTAATTTTGCGACCACGGCGCCTGCGACCGAGTATTCTGCACCGGGCAATCCTATGTCAAACCAGGCATATCCGTCTTCGGGCGTTGGCATCAAAGGCTAACGCGTAATGCAACCCGGTGAATGGGATAAAGAGAGAAATACAGGAACGCTGCACGGGCCGGCAGTGGACGAATTACCGCGACAGCGCTTCAAGGAAAACCGGGGCGCCATTTGTCCTGCGGACGTAGCACAAGTTGGCAAAACACAAGCACTGGAGCGGCGTACAAGCCATAAATGGCCCAAACACCGCGCCAGCTATAGAGTTTGCTACATCGCCCCAATCGGATTGCGCATCACGCCAATCCCTTCCACCTCGGTCTCCAGCAAATCGCCATCCTTCATGAATTCCGGCGGCGTGCGTGCGAAGCCGACACCTTCCGGCGTGGCCGGTGCGCAGTTCAGCCCGCGAATGGCCCAAAGTCCGCACCGGTGATCGAGTCTTCATTCCGGCCGGTACGCGCATGTTTCGCGCCATCCGGGGTGGGATGATCAACCAGTTTGCCGCGCTACGCGCCCCGTATAGACGCGCTAGACGTCTTGCGTGCCATGAACGGACGCTCGACCAGGTAATACGAAATTGTCGCGACCCCAAAGCTTGCTGGAATGCAGATACCGACCAGCCACCACAAGCGGTCTCCCCCGACTCCAACTTGGTCCAGAATCGTTATCGTCCAGCGAATGATCGGTATGTGCCAAAGATAGAGGCTGTAGCTGATGATGCCGACGTATAGCATCGGCCCATTGGCAAATAGCGCTTTTGAAAGCTGGCCCGCCATCGCCGTACCGAGTACCAGTGCGCCAATGAACGTCGCGGTGATGGTGTAGCCAAAGAAGAGCAGCGGGTGGCCATTCCAGTAGTCGAGGTAGAAGTGGTCTACCAGCGCCATCATGACAACGATTCCCGAAATGCCGATGAGTACTAACCCATCCGAAATCCTTGGTGTAAGAGTGGACGGAAGACGTACATAAACCCATGACAACAACATGCCGATTCCAAAGTGATCAATCAGCCCTGGAAGCTGCAGGAGTACGAAAAACTTGGTGCCTACCGGCGCGTCGGCGACACTGGCGTACATCAAGCTCCGGTACGCGATCGCCGTGGCAATGAGGGCCATGGAAAGTATCAGCCACGCCGCGCGTTTTCGGGCGAAAAACAGGCCGGAACATGCCGCGAACAGCGGCAGCAGCAGGTAGTAGCCGAATTCGGTTGGCAAGGTCCAGTAAACGCCATTGAGGGCCGACGCGTAGTCCTGACGAAGGTTTTGCAGAAAGACAAAATGGGCGGCGATCACATGCCATGCCGGCAACGCCGACACGTTATAAAGCACGATTGAAAGAACCACAATCTGCAGCCAATAGGCCGGCACTACCCGCTTGATGCGCCTCAGCAGATAGGCGCCGACGTTTACGCGGGCGCCTTGGCCTTCGATGTGCCGAACGAATGGGATCGCCAGCAGGAATCCCGACAATACAAAGAACACATTCGCGCCCATCCAACTGCATGTAATCAGCCAGTGGTACGTAAATTGAGCGCCGCCGATATTGAACGACAGCGCTCGCGGTCCGGCGAATGCGAAAACGTGAAAGAAAAGAACCATCAGTGCCGCCAACGCACGGATGCCTGTCAGGCCCTCATTGAACTGGTCCGCGCGGCTCGCGGACGCCGCCTCACGCATCAGATAGTCGTGTCCGTGTGCCGCCGAGTTCACGAGCCGGTGATCCGCAGGCAGGAACGCTCACTATCCCGAGAGGGGAAACGGCAGGCCCGCCAGCTATAACCGCATTGCATGAAGCTCGCTGGCACGCTACTCGACACCAATTGGATTGCGCATCACGCCAATCCCTTCCACCTCGGTCTCCAGCAAATCGCCATCCTTCATGAATTCCGGCGGCGTGCGTGCGAAGCCGACACCTTCCGGCGTACCGGTCGAAATCACGTCACCGGCTTCCAGCGTCTGGCCGAGCGAGAGATCATGTATCAATCGCGGAATCTTGAAGTAGAGGTGTTTCGTATTTGATTTCTGTTTCACCACGCCAGAGACGCGGCATTCGAGATTGAGATTGGTCGGATCGATCGAATCCGCTGTGACGATGCAGGGTCCCATCGGGCAGGTGCCGTCGAGCGACTTGCCCTTGTCCCATTGCCCGCCGTGACGCCGCTGGATATCGCGCCAGGTGACGTCGTTGATAACGGTGTAGCCGAAGATGTGACTCATGGCATCGGCCTCGGCAATGTTCTTGCCGGCTTTCCCGATGATGACGCCGAGTTCCACTTCCCAGTCGAGCGACGTCGAAACGTTGGCATCGAACGGGATTGCGTCATAGGGGCCGTTGATGGCGGTCGGTGCCTTGGAAAAGAACACCGGCCACGTTGGCAGTTCACGCTTGTCATCGAGCTTCTTGCCGCCTTCTTCAAAATGTTCGAGGTAATTCCAGCCGACGCAAAAAACGTTTTTTAACGTGCGCGGAATCGGCGCCTTCAGTAGCGCCTTATTGAGCAGGATGGGGGCCGTTTTCGGCGCGGCCTCAATGGCGCGCAGCAGGCCCATCACGGGTTCGCCGCCGGCAATGATGTCGAGCATGGTGCCGACCGCCAGCGAGGAATCGCGCGCGCGGGCCTCGGCGACGATGTCGATGATTTCATCCTTGCTGATCTGGATGCCGGTTTTGAGGTCGGTGGTGTCAATTGGTTGGTAGGTGACGAGGCGCATGGCTTGTATCCTGCGTTGTTGAAATTATGTTGGCTGGACGATCTGCAAGTGTTTCAGTGGATGGGAATCATTGTCCCACCGCGACCGGAAAAATTCATTGACACTGGCGGGAGAGACATCGGCCAGCTTCGGCGGTTTCCACGCGGGCGACTGGTCCTTGTCGATCATCAGCGCGCGGATACCTTCGGCGATGTCACCGTGCTCGAACGTGGCCGTGACCAGATTCAGTTCCATGCGGAAGCACTCCGCCAGATTCATTCTTGCCGCGCGTTCGATTTGCTGTTTGGTGACTTCGAGCAGGGTGGGCGACTTCTTTGCGAGTGCAGCCGCCGTGGCGCTCGCCCACTCAAGCCGGTTGGCGTCGGTTTCGCTTTCCAGCGAGGTGACGATGGCCGCAACATCTGGTTTGCCGGCAAAGTGCTTCTCGATCGTGCTGCTCAGGCCGGGCAGGGTGCCTGCCTCGATCGGCGCGCGGGCAAATTTCTGTACGATGTCGCGCATCGCGACGATCGGCCCCGCGCTCCAGTCGACCAGACTATCGAGTGCGTAATCGAATTCAAACGCCGACTCCGAAGCGATGTGATGCGTGGCCAGCCCGGTGTAGAGCGCATCGGCGGCTTTGATCACTTGTCCCGTCAGGCCAAGGTACAAGCCGATCGCACCGGGGCAGCGCGACAGGAAATAGCTGCCGCCGACATCGGGAAACATTCCGATCACCGTTTCGGGCATCGCCATCCTGGTGCGTCCGCCGACAATCCGTAGCACGCCACCCATCGAGATGCCCATGCCGCCGCCCATGACGATGCCATCGAGCCAGGCGATGTATGGTTTGCCGGTCCGGATGAGGTAGCGGTGGATGGTGAAATCGAGTTCATATTCTTCGCGAAAAAAATCCAGCTCGCTACCGTCGGCGCGCCTGGCGGTGTCGTAAAGCGAACGAATATCGCCACCCGCACAGAACGCCTTCTCACCCGCGCCACGCACGATGATGGCTTTGATATTGTCGTCGGTGGCCCAGCCGTCGAGGAGTTCTGTCATCGACTGGATCATGCCGTGCGTGAGAGCGTTGAGCGCTTTCGGCCGGTTCAGCGTGAGATGGGCAATGTGATTGCGGATATCGACGAGGAGTTCGCCGTTGGCGTGTTCGATCATGACGAGCGCGAATCTTTGGGCATCAAGCGTTTTTCCACTCCGGCTTTCGTTTCTCCAGAAACGCCTTCACGCCTTCCGCCTGATCTTCGTAATTGAACAGATCCATGAACCGCTCGCGCTCAAGCGAAAGTCCGGCACCGCGCGGCACACCGTTGCGTGCGTTATGAATGAGCGATTTGCAGAATTCGACCGATTTTGGCGACAGTCCGGCCACGCGTTCGGCCATGGCCTTGGCGGCCTCGAGCGACTTACCCTTTTCGACGACTTCTTCGACCAGTCCGATGCGCAGCGCCGTCTCCGCATTGACACGCTCGCTGGTCAGGATCATGCGCTTGGCCCAGCCTTCGCCGACCAGCCATGGCAGGTTTTGCGTACCACATCCGGCGGGAAGCAGTCCCACGCCAGGTTCCGGCAAGGCCATCTGCGCGTGCGTCTCGGCAATGCGCATATCGCAGGCCAGCGCGCACTCCAGTCCGCCTCCCATCGCGTAACCGTTGATGGCGGCGATGGTGACAAAGCGCGCATTCATCCACGCCTCAAAGGCTTCGCCGAATGCGGAAATGAATTCACGCGCACCGACCAGGCTTTTTTCATCACCGCCCTGAAAGCGCTTCAGGTCCGCCCCGGCGGAGAAAAACTTCTCGCCTTTGCCGGTGATAATCGCCGCGTAAATGGATTTGTTGGCGCTGAGCTCATCGGTCAGCGCTTTCATCGCCTTCAGTGACTCTGGCGTCCACGTATTGGCGGGTGGATTATTGATGGTGATGATGCAGGTGTGATTGTCGATTGTATGTTCGATCATGTGGAAATCTCAGTAGTGAATTGCTCATCTTTCAATGGTCTCTGGACGGCGGAATACTCCGTCAGTCTTTCTTGTACAACTTGATGATGCTGGAAAAATCCAGCCCGCCATTGCCCATGCTGGAGTGCATTTGATACAGCTGCTGCGCGGCTGCGCCGAGGTTGACCGGTTGCTTGGCGGCCTTTGCTGCTTCGGTTACCAGCGTCAAATCTTTCAGCATCAAATCCGAACCGAAGCCACCCGTGTAACCCCGCGACGCCGGGACATTTTCCTGCACGCCTGGATATGGGTTGTATGTATCCGAGCTCCAGCAGCGGCCGCTGGAGGTATTGGCGATGCCGGCAAACACTTTCGGGTCCATGCCCAGTTTGACTGCCAGCGCCATGCCTTCGGCGGTGGCAATCATCTCGATGGCAAGCATCATGTTGTTGCAGATCTTCGCGACCTGGCCATTGCCCGCACCGCCGCAGTGGACGATGTTTTTGCCCATGCATTGCAGGATCGGTTTGGACTTCTCGAAATCGGCCGCATCACCGCCGACCATGAATGTCAGCGTGCCGGCTTCCGCGCCGCCAGTCCCGCCGGAGACGGGCGCATCGACCATGTTGTTGCCATGCGCGCGTGCATCCATCGCGACGTCGCGCGCGGTATGCGGATCGATAGTCGATGAATCGATGAGCAAGATGCCCGCAGGCACGCCGCTCAGGATGCCGGTGTCCTTGCCGGTGTAGACCGAGCGCACATGCGGCGAAGAGGGCAGCATCGTGATCACCACCTCCACCCCTTGCGAACACGCGGCGGGTGATGCAGCGGCTTCGCCACCCAGTTCGGTGAGTTTTCGGACGAGTTCCGGGATAACGTCGAAGACTTTGAGCGTGTGTCCGTGCTTGAGCAGATTGCGTGCCATGGGGTTACCCAGGCCGGCCGAGGCCGATAAAGCCGGGATTTTCATCTTGTTGTGCCGCATTCCTGTGGGCGCGGATGCCCCAGGGGCATGAATTGGGCCGCGGAGTGGGGCAATCCGGACGCGCGCGGGGGCGGGGCGGGATCAATGTTCTGGTGTTTGATCCGGTGGTCCGCTTCGAGTCATCCGTACCTTGCGCGCTACGGTCAATTCTTGCATGCGTGCAAGGCTTTTCTGATGGGATTTCTCTGATTTTTCGCGCAAGTCTGCATAGGAGTTCCGAATCCGCTTGCGTTCTTCATCATTCTTGCAACTGTCGAGACTCCGTGATTCGTCTCTTTCGAATTCCGCAACTAAGTGCTTATGGGAGGTGATAATGCGCTGGATCAGGTCGCTTTCGATGGCAAGATGTTTGGCTGTCTCTGTGTCGTGCCAAACCCGCATATCTGGCTCGTAGCGGCCGCTTGCCATGTATTGCTCGATTTCTTCCCGCTCGGTTACTGTTAGCGGACCGAGCAAGTCCCAAAATTCATTGCTCGGATATTTTGGATCATTCGCCATTTCGAATTTATTTCAACGAAATGGTCGTATTCACCCCCGTACTCACCGCCGCATCATCAAACCACCGCGCGGTCACCGTCTTCACCTGCGTGTAGAACTGCACCACCTGTTTTCCATATGGACCCAGATCGCCCAGCTTCGAACCACGCGAACCAGTGAAGCTGAAGTAGGGCACAGGAACGGGAACGGGCACGTTAATACCGACCTGGCCGACATCGATTTCATTCTGGAATTTTCTCGCCGCCGCGCCGGACTGGGTGAAGATGCCGGTGCCATTGCCATACGGATTCGCGTTGGTGAGCGCGATGGCTTCATCGAGCGAATCGACTGCAACGATCACCATCACCGGCCCGAAGATCTCGGTTTTGTATATGTGATGATGCGGTTGCACGCCGGAGAAAATAGTTGGTGCAATGAAGTTGCCGCTTTCGTAACCCGGTACCGACGGATTGCGCCCGTCGAGTTCAAGTTTTGCACCTTCTTCCACGCCCATGGCGATATGCGATTCGATGCGCTGTTTGGCCTGAGTCGAGATCACCGGCCCCAAATCAGTTCCGGGCTCATTGCCGGCGTTGACCTTGAGCGTTTTGGCCTTGGCGACGATGTCCGGAATCCATTTAGTGGCGTCTCCCACCAGCACCGCGACCGACGTGGCCATGCAGCGCTGCCCGGCCGCACCGAAGGTGGCGCCGACCAGAGCATTGAGCGCCTGATCCTTGTTGGCATCGGGCATGATGATGG
The DNA here is from genome assembly GCA_016720925.1 of Betaproteobacteria bacterium. Classification (NCBI taxonomy): domain Bacteria; kingdom Pseudomonadati; phylum Pseudomonadota; class Betaproteobacteria; species Betaproteobacteria bacterium. The sequence continues at coordinate 397,425 of JADKJR010000004.1, forward strand.
CGTGATTCTTCGCACCCATCATGCACTGCGCGCGTTTGCCGTGATGGCTCGAGAGTTTGTAGACATGCTCGCCGACATGGCAGGAGCCCACGAACGATACGGCCTTGACCTCAGGATGCGAGCAGAGCGCATCAACGGCTTCTTTGCCGCCATGCACGATATTCAGCACCCCGGGCGGCACACCCGCTTCCATGGCCAGTTCGGCCAGCAGCATCGGCGTCATCGGATCCTGCTCGGATGGTTTCAGTACGAAAGTATTGCCGCAGGCAATCGCCATCGGGAACATCCAAAGCGGAATCATGGCCGGGAAATTGAAAGGTGTAATTCCCGCGCAAACGCCGATTGGTTGACGGATGAAATAGGTGTCGATACCGCCGGCGACGTTTTCGGCAATTTCGCCAAGCGAGAGCGTGCCGATGGAGCACGCGTGCTCGACGACTTCCAGTCCGCGGAATACGTCGCCTTCCGCATCGGGCAGGGTCTTCCCCTGTTCGGCGGTCAGGCAAGCCGCCAGTTTTTTCATGTCGCGGCGGATCAGTTCCTGCAGCTTCAGCATCACGCGGGAGCGGGCGCCAATTGGCGTGTGTTTCCAGCTCTTGAATGCCTCAGCCGCGCCGGTGATGGCTGCCTCCAGTTCTTCCTTGGTCGCGAATGGCACACGCGCCAGCACTTCCTGCGTGGCGGGGTTGATCACATCTTTCCAGACCTGGGTTTTGGATTCGACAAACTTGCCGTTGATCAGGAGCTTGACGGTGGCGGGGGTGGTTTGGGGTTTGAGTACGGCAGACATGGCAATTCTCCTCATTGAATCCGGTTGCGCCGAAGGCGTTTACGGCGCGTCGCATTCTTCATTATAGGTTCGACCGGCGCCTCATGTTCTTACCCGCAATCAATAGTTTCCGCCCAAATGAGTGTGGTAATTGGTAATGGCGGAAACTTCCGGGTAGCAAGGCACCATGAGCCCATGGTTCTGCCAGCGGGGCAGTGTCTATTTACATATTGCGCCGGTATTGCCCGCCAACCTCGTACAGCGCACTGGAAATCTGCCCCAGCGAACAATGCCGTACCGCGCCCATCATGACCTCAAACACATTTTCATGATCGATCACGGCTTTGCGCAATTGATCCTGCCACTGTGCCGACTGGTCCGCGTGTCTCGACTGAAAATCGGCCAGCCGTTTGAGCTGCGATTGCTTTTCTTCGTCGCTCGACCGCGCCAGTTCAATCTCGCCGGAGACGCCGGAACCCTTGGGATTGAGGAAGGTATTTACGCCGATGATGGGATAGGAACCATCGTGCTTCTTGTGCTCGTAGTGCATCGACTCTTCCTGAATCTTGCCGCGCTGGTAGCCGGTTTCCATGGCGCCCAGCACGCCGCCCCGCGAGGCGATGGCCTCGAATTCCTTCAGCACCGCCTCCTCAACCAGATCGGTGAGTTCATCGATGATGAAGGCACCCTGATTCGGATTTTCGTTTTTCGCGACACCCCATTCGCGGTTGATGATCATCTGGATCGCAATCGCGCGGCGCACGCTTTCTTCGGTCGGCGTGGTGATCGCTTCGTCGTAGGCGTTGGTGTGCAGCGAGTTGCAATTGTCGTAAACGGCAATCAGTGCCTGCAGCGTGGTACGAATGTCGTTGAAATCCATTTCCTGCGCATGCAGCGAACGGCCGGAAGTCTGGATGTGGTATTTGAGTTTCTGCGAACGCTCGCTGGCGCCGTAACGATTCTTCATCGCCACCGCCCAGATGCGGCGCGCGACGCGGCCCATCACCGAATACTCGGGGTCCATGCCATTGCTGAAGAAGAAACTCAGGTTCGGCGCGAAGTCGTCGATGTGCATGCCGCGCGCCAGATAGGCTTCGACATAGGTAAAGCCATTCGACAGCGTGAACGCCAGTTGCGAGATCGGGTTGGCGCCCGCCTCGGCGATGTGATATCCGGAAATGGAGACCGAGTAGAAATTGCGGATCTTGTTTTGGACGAAATATTCAGCGATGTCGCCCATCATCTTCAGCGCGAACTCGGTTGAAAAGATGCAGGTGTTCTGGCCCTGGTCTTCCTTGAGAATATCCGCCTGCACGGTGCCGCGCACGGAGGAGAGCGTCCACTCGCGAATTTTTTGCACCTCGTCATCCGTGGCGTCGCGCGCGTTTTGCTCGCGGAACTTTTCCACCTGCTGATCGATCGCGGCATTGAGGAACATCGCCAGGATCATCGGCGCGGGACCGTTGATGGTCATCGATACCGAGGTGGCCGGATCGCAAAGATTGAAGCCGGAGTAGAGCACCTTGAGGTCATCGAGTGTGGCAATCGATACCCCGGAATTGCCGACCTTGCCGTAGATATCCGGGCGCAGGTCGGGGTCGCAGCCGTAGAGCGTCACGGAATCAAACGCGGTTGACAGGCGTTTGGCCGGCAAGCCTTCGGAGACCTTGCGGAAACGCAGATTGGTGCGAAACGCGTCGCCCTCGCCGGCGAACATGCGGGTCGGATCTTCGTTCTCGCGCTTGAAAGCGAACACGCCGGACGTATAGGGAAAGGAGCCGGGCACATTCTCGCGCATCAGAAATTTGAGCAGTTCGCCCTCATCGTCGAAACGCGGCAGCACCACCTTGCGGATCTTGGTGCCCGACAGCGTTTCCTGCGTCAGCTGGGTGCGGATTTCCTTGTCACGGATCTTCACCACGTACTCGTCACCGGCGTAGGCTTTCTTCATGTCGGGCCACATGGCCAGAAGTTTTCTGGCATGCGGCGAGAGTTGCCCATCCTTCAAGGCAATCAATTCGTCGAAATTCGTGACGGGTTTTTCGCAGCCTGCAAACATGGCCTTCGACATCCTGAGGGCCTGGCGCTCCCGGGCAATTAGCGCCTGCTCGCCGATCTCCCTGTGATAGCCACGCACGGCATCGGCGATGTCCGCGAGATAACGCACGCGACCGACCGGTACAATGGCGCGGCCGGCTGACGATTGTTTGACGGTTGCGGGTGCAAGCTTTCCCGCTTTCAGTTTGAGGCCAAGTTTGGCAAGCCCGGGCAACATCGCCTGATAGAGTGCCGTTACGCCATCGTCGTTGAAGCGCGCTGCCATGGTGCCGAATACCGGCATGTTGTCGGCGGCCTCGGCAAATTTTTCGCGATTGCGCTGGTACTGCTTGCGCACATCGCGCAGCGCATCTTCCGCACCTTTGCGATCAAATTTGTTGATGGCCACAAAGTCTGCATAGTCGAGCATGTCGATCTTTTCAAGTTGTGACGCCGCGCCGAATTCCGGCGTCATCACATAAAGCGACATATCCACCAATGGCACGATGGCCGCGTTACCTTGTCCGATGCCTGAGGTCTCGACGATGATGAGGTCAAAGCCCGCGACTTTGCAGGCCGCGAGTACATCGGGCAATGCCTTGGAAATCTCGCTACCAGTATCGCGTGTAGCCAGTGAGCGCATGTAGATATTCGGATGCTGGATGGCGTTCATGCGGATACGGTCGCCCAGCAGCGCGCCGCCGGTGCGCTTCCGCGACGGATCGATGGAAATAACGGCAATTTTCTGGCTGTCTTCCTGGTCCAGGCGGAATCGGCGGATCAGTTCGTCGGTCAGCGAAGACTTGCCGGCGCCGCCCGTGCCGGTAATGCCCAACGCCGGCGTTGGCGACACGGCCTTCTTCGCGTTCGCCTTTACTAACAAGGCTTTTTTCGCCTCCTCGGGCCAGGTGCCGTTTTCGAGAGCCGTGATGATCTGGGCCAGGGCACGCCGATCGCCGCTTTCAAGCGCCGCCAGGTTTTGCGGTGCATCCACGCTGATGTCCACGTCGCAACGCGACACCATGTCGTTGATCATTCCCTGCAGGCCCATCGCCTGGCCATCCTGCACCGAATAGATATGCGTCACGCCATACGCATGCAGTTCCTGGATCTCTGCCGGGACGATCACGCCGCCACCGCCGCCGAATACTTTGATTTTCTCGCCGCCGCGTTCCTTCAGCAGGTCGATCATGTATTTGAAGAACTCGACGTGGCCGCCCTGGTAAGACGAAATGGCGATGCCCTGCACATCTTCGTGAAGCGCGGCGGTGACGATTTCGTCGACCGACCGGTTATGGCCAAGGTGAATCACTTCGACGCCCGTCGATTGCAGGATGCGTCGCATGATATTGATGGAGGCGTCATGGCCGTCAAACAGCGACGCGGCGGTAACGAAACGAACTTTGTGGTGGAGTTTGCAGGGCTCCAGTTTGGCGGTAATGCTGAGATCGGTCATGGCATTAGTCTATTGAGTACGCGTGTAACGGAACAATATCACCCAGACACTCGGCATCGTCAAATAAGTCGAATGTCAATGTGCATCGGCCTGCGGGCCAGCCTGGATGCGCCTCTCCCGGGCATATGCCCTGGAAGCCGCGCCAGTGCTGGGGTTTCACGCCTCGGGTTAGTGCCATTCCCTGGCGGAAGTACTGCTGGATGCAGTATCTATTGGACGCCGAAGCGCGTAGCCATGTTGTCCGGGGAGCGACAATCGGGCGACATTTACGGCTGCGTGAGCTTTCTGCCAATGGGATGTAAACCCGCGTTTTGGACACCTGTGTCACATTTTGTTGCAACTTGCGTCGCAGATCAGGGTCAACCATCGGAATCGCCCCCCGTTACTCGCACACGACTCACAATAACTGGAGCCATTTTATGAAGACCATACTGACAATTGCGGTGCTTTCCACCCTGGGTTTGTCCGCCGGCGTTGTATCGGCCGCGCCCCACAATGATGTGGCGACGGTGATTTCCTCAACGCCTGTGTACGAACGCGTGGCCGCGCCTCGGCGCGAGTGCGTGACGGAGCAGGTCACTGCCTATGACGAGCGCCGCTCGCGTCGTCCGATTCGTGAAGAGTATGTGCCGGAATCGCGCTCCAGTTCCGGTGCGGGTACTGTACTCGGCGCCATTGTTGGTGGCGTGATCGGTCACCAGTTTGGCAATAGTACCGGTGGACGCGACCACGGCACCGCTGCGGGTGCGGTACTCGGCGGCCTGATTGGCAACAGCATGGAGCGGAATAGCGGCGGTGACCGCTACGACGCTGGCTACAGCGGCAACGGCAGCTACAGCCGCGCCGCCTACGACGTCGAACGCGTGCCGGTAACGCGAGATGTACAGCGCTGCAATGTGGTGTCGGACTATCGTGAAGAAGTGCGTGGTTACGACGTGCGTTACAGCTTCAATGGCCGCGAATACATGACACGCCTCGCTTACGATCCGGGCCCGACTCTGCCCATTAACGTTGACGTGCGACCCAGCTATCGGGCGCCGGTGCCTTCGTATTCGAACCGGTATTGATCGGATTCAACCGCAGCAATGAACAACGCCGCTTTAGAGAGCGGCGTTGTTTTTTGTTGCGCAGTGAGAGGCTCTGGCCGTGCAGACTGCGGCCCGCGGACCTTCAATTGCCCAATCGCCGCTATCGCTATTCGATGAAGGCAAAAAGCACCGCATCCGCCGGTACCAGATCGTTCTCCTTGAACGCCACCCGGTCCACTACCCCGTCCTTGGGGCTGACGATGGTGTGCTCCATTTTCATCGCTTCCAGGATGATCAGCGGTTGACCTTTCTTCACGTGGTCGCCAGCGTTTGCCATTACTTTCACCACCCGTCCCGGCATCATGGCGGTCAGGCGGCCGGCGGCGCCGGTATCCTCCTGCTCAAAGTAGAAGGGATCGAATAGCGTGAGCGACGTGCGGCCGCGCGGCGTGATGACGGTGAGCTGATCGCCGGCGCGCAAAACCCGCGTCGCATTCTTGGATTCACCGAGTTTCACTTTCAGTGTGCCATCGTCGCGTTGCAGCCACGAAAAGGCGAGCCGCGTTTCGCCATGCCGAAAATAGCGCACGCCGATATCGACATCGACATGACACTCGACCGGTTCATCCAGCCCTTCAACCTTGAATTCCATCAGCCGGCTGGCGAAGCCATTCATGCGCCAGCCGCTGTTTTGCGACCACGGGTCACTGCCGACGAGCGGCGCTTCGTCTTCCATTACCCGTGCGCAGGCGGCGGCCAATGTCAGGTCGTCCAGTGCTGGCTTCGCCATCAGGGCTTCACGATGGCGAGGGATAAAACCCGTGTCGGTATCGCCATCAATAAACGCCGGATGTTGTACCAGCTGTTCGAGGAATTCGAGATTGGTCTTCACGCCCAGCACGTCAGTCTCACCGAGCGCGGCCTGCATGCGCCGAATCGCCTCGGCGCGATCGGCACCCCAGGTGATGAGTTTGGCGATCATCGGGTCGTAGTAGACGCTGATTGTGTCGCCGGTGACCACGCCAGTATCGAGACGGACGTCACCGTCTTCGTCGTCCTGTGGAATCGCGAAAAGATGCATCCTGCCGGTCTCGGGCAGGAAATCATTGGCCGGATCTTCCGCGCAAATGCGCACCTCGATGGCATGCCCGCCAGAGAGAATCTCGTTCTGCGTCAACGGCAGTGGCTCGCCCGCCGCGACGCGCAATTGCCATTCCACCAGGTCTTCGCCCGTGATCATCTCCGTGATCGGGTGCTCCACCTGCAAGCGCGTGTTCATCTCCATGAAAAAAAACTGGCGATCACCGCCGACGATGAATTCGATGGTCCCCGCGCCGCGATAGGCAATCGCTCGCGCCGCCGCCACCGCCGCCGCACCCATCCGGTCGCGCATATCGTCGTCGGCGGATTCGATGAAAGGCGAGGGCGTTTCTTCCAGCACTTTCTGATGCCGCCGCTGGATGGAACATTCGCGCTCAAACAGGTGCACGTAGTTGCCGTGGGTATCGCCGAACACCTGGAATTCAATGTGATGCGGACTTTGCACATAGCGCTCAATCAGCACGGCATCGTCTCCGAAAGCGTTCTTCGATTCGCGCATGGCAGCGGCAAGCTGCGCGGAAAAGTCCTCAAACTTTTCGACCAGCCGCATGCCTTTGCCACCGCCGCCCGCAACCGCCTTGATCAACTGTGGATAGCCAACTATCTGCGACTGCGCCGCGAGAAACGCCGCGTCCTGGTTGTCGCCGTGATAGCCGGGCACCACTGGCACGCCCGCCGCCTCCATCAGCGCCTTGGCGGCACTCTTGGAGCCCATCTTTTCGATGGCTTGCGGCGTCGGGCCGATGAACGCAAGGCCTGCCTTTTCGCAGTTAGCTGCGAATTGCTCGTTCTCCGACAGAAAGCCGTATCCGGGATGAATCGCTTGCGCGCCCGATTTCCGGGCCATTTCAATAATGACATCGCCCTTCAGGTAGGAATCGACCGGGCGCGGACCGCCGATCATGTATGCCTCATCGGCCTGAATCACATGTTGCGAAAACTGGTCGGCTTCGGAATAAACCGCAACCGTGCAAATGCCCATTCGTTTGCACGTGCGGATGATGCGGCAGGCGATTTCGCCACGATTGGCGATGAGGATTTTCGTGAACATGAATTGGACTCAGGCCGTGAAGAGCAACTGGTAAGCCAGCAACAGCCACGTGCATGTCAGGAAAGTGATACTCGTCAGGAACGCATAGAAACGATGCATGACCACGTTGCTGGTGCAGTGGATATAGCTGTGAACAAAACGCGCCGCGACATAACCCCACGCCAATATCAGGTGCGGCATACAGATGAGTCCCGTCGCATGGATCGTAAGCATGGCCACGTAAAACATCACCGGCGTTTCGAACAGGTTTCGAAAATTGTCGGCAGCGCGCGAATCGGTGATTGTCGCCGTCATCTGCGCCGACGTGGCGGTCTTCTGCGGGTGAATCCGATTGGCTTTGTAAAAGGCGATACGACGACGAAGCATCGTGACAGCAACCAGGCAGCCCAGCAAAAACATGGCTAGCAGGGGGTACAAAATGAGTTTTGCCTGCATGGTTCAGCTCTCCACAACCCAGCGGGCCTTGCGTTTTTCAAGAAATGCGCCGACACCTTCCCGGCCTTCGTCGCTCGCGCGCACGCGTGCGATGCGCTGCGCAGTGTCCGCGACGACCTCGCCGTCAATCGGACGGTGGGCGACGGCCGCAATGAGTTGCTTGCCTTCGTCAATGGCGCCGGGGCCGCAGCCCAGCAGCGCAATAACGAGATCGTTGATCTTCTCATCCATGGCGTCATCGTCGAGCGCCAGTTCGTGCAGCAGCCCCAACCGGAAGGCCTCGGCGGCATCGAATCGTTCCGCCGTGAGGAAATAGCGGTGGGCGGCGCGTTCGCCGATGGCGGCGATAACGTAAGGCGAAATTACCGCGGGGATCAAGCCGAGTTTCACTTCCGAGAGGGAAAACACGGCGTTCTGCGTGCCGACCGCCATATCGCAGCAGGCCACCAATCCCACGCCGCCACCATACGCAGCACCTTGCACGCGGGCAATCGTCGGTTTGGAAAGTCCATGCAGCGTGGACATCAATGCGCCCAGCGCTTCCGCATCGCGAAGGTTTTCTTCATCGGAATAGCCCGCAACACGTTTCATCCAGCCGAGATCGCCGCCGGCGGAAAATGAGCGACCGACAGCTGAGAGGATGACCACGCGCACATTGGCGTTCGCATCGAGAGCGTGGAACGCCTCTGTCAATTCCTTGATCAGCACGTCGTCGAACGCGTTGTGCTTTTCAGGATTGTTCAGCGTAACAATACCCAGCGGGCCATCGGTTTCGAGAAGGAAATTACTCATGATCACATCCTGAATATGCCGTAGTCGGTCTTCTCGATCGGTGCGTTCATCGCCGCAGACAAGGCGAGTCCCAGCACCATGCGTGTATCTTTCGGGTCGATCACGCCATCGTCCCAAAGGCGCGCGGTGGCGTAATACGGATTGCCCTGGTCCTCGTACTGCTTGCGGATCGGCGCCTTGAATGTTTCTTCCTCCTCGGCGCTCCACTTGCCGCCCTTCAATTCAATGCCGTCGCGCTTGACCGTCGCCAGCACCGATGCCGCCTGCTCCCCACCCATCACCGAGATGCGCGCGTTCGGCCACATCCACAGGAAGCGCGGGTTGAAGGCGCGGCCGCACATGCCGTAGTTGCCGGCGCCGAAGCTGCCGCCGATCACGACCGTGAATTTGGGTACTTTGGCGCAGGACACGGCGGTCACCATCTTCGCGCCATCCTTGGCGATGCCGCCGGTTTCATACTTTTTTCCGACCATGAAGCCGGTGATGTTTTGCAGGAAAATCAGCGGAATGCCGCGCTGGTTGCAGAGTTCGATGAAATGCGCGCCTTTCAATGCCGACTCCGAAAACAGAATGCCGTTGTTGGCGATGATGCCGACCGGGAATCCGCAGATGTGTGCGAAGCCGGTAACCAGCGTCGTGCCGTACAGTGCCTTGAACTCGTGGAAATCGGAATCATCGACGATGCGCGCGATGACTTCGCGAATGTCGAAAGGGTGGCGGGTGTCCTTGGGAATCACGCCATAGAGTTCGTCCGCGGCGTAACGTGGTTCGACAACAGGCTGGGTGACCACCGGCAACTGCTTCTTGCGATTCATGTGGCGCACGATTTCGCGGGCGATACCCAGCGCGTGCTTGTCGTTCTCGGCGAGGTGATCGGTGACGCCCGAGGTGCGTGAATGCACGTCGCCGCCGCCCAGTTCTTCCGCCGTGACGACTTCACCTGTCGCGGCTTTGACCAGCGGCGGGCCGCCGAGGAAAATTGTGCCCTGGTTCTTGACGATGATGGACTCATCGCACATGGCCGGCACATACGCGCCACCCGCCGTGCACGATCCCATCACGCATGCGACTTGTGGAATGCCCTTCGCAGAGAGGTTGGCCTGGTTGTAGAAGATTCGACCGAAGTGTTCCTTGTCCGGAAAGACTTCATCCTGCAGCGGAAGGAACGCGCCACCCGAATCCACCAGATAAACGCAGGGGAGGTTGTTCTGCAACGCAATTTCCTGCGCACGCAAATGTTTCTTTACCGTGACCGGATAGTACGTGCCGCCCTTGACGGTGGCGTCGTTGGCGACGATCACGCATTCGGTGCCTTCGATGCGGCCGATGCCGGTAATCACGCCGGCAGCCGGGGCGTCGTGGCCGTCCTTGCCGTACATGCCCCATGCGGCGAGTGGAGAGAACTCCAGGAATGGTGAGCCGGAATCGAGCAGCGCTTTCACACGGTCGCGCGGCAGCAGCTTGCCACGCGCGGCGTGTTTGGCATTGGCATCCTTGCCGCCGCCTTCGGCCACCTTCGCCGTGTGGGCGTGCAGCTCCGCGACGACCGCGCGCATTTGCTCGGCATTCGCCGCGAAACTCGGTGAGGACGTATCGAGTCGGGATTTTATTGTCGGCATGAAGAGTTTTTTGTCTACAGAGGGTTATCGGCTCAGCCAGCAAGATTCCGCGCAATCAGCATCCGCTGGATCTCGCTGGTGCCTTCGTAAATTTGGGTGACGCGCGCGTCGCGGTAATAGCGCTCGACCGGATAATCCTCAAGGTACCCGTACCCGCCGTGAATCTGGATGGCTTTCGAGCACACCCATTCCGCGAGTTCCGAGGCGTAGAGTTTTGCCTGCGACGCCTCACTCAAACAGGGCAAGCCGGCCGATCGCATGCGCGCGGCGTGGTGGATAAGCAGCCTCGCGGCGTTGATGCGGGTATGCATGTCGGCCAACATGTTCGCGATCGACTGATGCTCGGCGATCTTCTTGCCGAATTGAATGCGGTCGTGGGCGTAGGCCACGGCCGCCTCCAGTGCAGCGCGCGCTATGCCCACGGATTGCGCGGCAATACCGATGCGGCCGGCTTCCAGGTTCGACAGGGCAATGGCCAAGCCCTTGCCGCGCGGTCCGAGCAGGTGATCTTCGGGAATGGTGCAATTGTCGAATTGAATCGCGCAGGTGTCGACCGCGCGGATGCCGAGTTTGTTTTCCGGGCGCTGGACGTTGAAGCCCGGCGTGTTAGTGGGGACGATGAAGGCGGAGAGTCCTTTCTTGTCCAGTTCCGGATCGGTCACCGCAAAAACGATGGCGACGTGCGCGCGTTTGGCGCTGGTAATGAATTGCTTGGTACCATTCAGTACCCACTTGCCATCAATTAGTTTGGCGGTGGTTTTCAGATTGTTGGCTTCCGAGCCTGCTTGTGGTTCGGTCAGACAAAAGCAGGAAATCTTTTTGCCGGTAGCAAGGTCGCGCAGGTACATTTCCTTTTGCGCATCGCTTCCCCAGGCGAGGATGGGACCGCAGCCCACCGAATTGTGCACGCTCATCATGGTCGCAGTGGACGCGTCGCCTGCGGCAATTTCCTCGATCGCCAGGGCAATCGCGGTGTAATCGGTAAACGTGCCGCCCCATTTTTCGGGCACGGCCATGCCCAGCAACCCCAGTTCGCCCAAATGCGCAACAACGCTGTCGGGAATCCACTTGTCTTTTTCCCATTGAGCGGCGTTGGGCGCGAGCTCGTTCTGCGCGAATTCGCGCGCCATATCGCGGATCATGCGTTGTTCGTCGGTGAGGAAATCGCTGGGCGCTTTCATGAGCATATTTATCGCGGTTGGGATTTTCCCTACTTGGGATTGTCCATTTGCTTTAGCGCATCCTCGGTTTTCTTCGCGGCCTCGTCGCTGGCCGCTGCTGTGGCTTTTGCCTTGTCCAGCGCCTTGAATTGATCGCCGTAAACCGGATTGTCGCGCACGGCCTTGGTGGCGGCGTCTTTTTCCGCTTGCGTTTGTTCGGTGGTCTTGGCCGGCGCTTCGATTTTCTTGCCGCAGGCTGCAAACGTCATCGCGAGGATCAGTACCGCCAGAATTCGCATCGCTACCATGCCAGTTCCTTTCCGGTGTAATCGAAGAATTTGCCGTTTGCCTCGCCATTGACGCCGGCGATGACTTTGCGCATTCCCGCGATGCTGACCGCGGGTTCAATATCCGCATCGCTTCCGCCCATGTCGGTCTTGACCCAGCCGGGGTGCAGGCTGACGCAATTTACACCCTGTGGCCCCCATTCGAGCGAAGCAGTTTTTACCACCACGTTGAGGGCTGCCTTGCTCGCGCGGTAGGTCACGCGGGCCGCGCTGGTCTGCAATCCGATCGAACCCATTTGGCTCGAGATAAATGCGAACGTACCTTTTGCCTTGGCCAAACGCGGCGCCACCAGGGGAATCGCGCGCAAGGCGCCGAGCACGTTGGTGTGGAATACCGCGTCGAACTCGGCTTCGGGGCAGGGGACGGCGCCGGTATTCCTCGGTCCAAGCACACCGGCGTTGTAGATGCAAACGTCGATGCTGGCACCGTTCAACGCTTTTGCCAGATTGCCGAAGCTGTTTTCATCATTCACATCCACGCGCAAAGCGGTCGCACCGACGCTCGCGAGCAACGCGTCCTGTTCGGGCGAGCGGCAGGTGCCGAGGGTCAACCAGCCGTCGGCGCGGTATTGGCGGACAAATTCAAGGCCGAGGCCGCGCGAGGCGCCGATGATCAGGATGGTTTTCATTCAGTCGTGGGAGTTTATGTTGGAGATCGTGAAGGACATGCGCGGTGTTGCCTATTCGGTGGGAACAACTCGACGGGCGCAATGGGAATGCCCTGAAACTTCCGTTCGCGCTGATTCCACACAGCCCTTCGATACCTCAGGGCGAACGGAAATCAAATTTCTAAAGTGACGTCCGATAAAACTCCAGCATTGGCGCGGCCTACAAGGCATAAATGCCTGAAGAAGCGCGCCAGTGCTAGGGTTGTGCTTCTACATTAACTCCACTGCCAATGCGGTTGCTTCACCGCCACCAATACACAACGACGCAATGCCACGCTTGCCCCCGCGCGCTTTCAGAGCGTGCAGAAGGGTGACGATGAGCCGTGCGCCGGACGCGCCGATCGGGTGCCCGAGCGCACAGGCGCCGCCGTTCACATTCACCTTGGCGTGCGGCAAATTCAGGTCTTTCATCGCCGCCATCGTGACCACGGCAAAGGCTTCGTTGATCTCGTAAAGATCGACGTTATCCGGGCCCCAGCCGAGTTTCTTGTGCAGCTTGTCGATGGCGCCGACCGGTGCGGTGGTGAACCACTCGGGCTCATGCGCGTTCGATGCGTGGCCCATGATTCGCGCGAGCGGCTTGATGCCCTTGGCTTTGGCATCAGACTCTTTCATCAGGATCAGGATCGCGGCGCCGTCCGAAATGGACGACGAGCTGGCGGCCGTGACGGTGCCGTCCTTGTTGAAAGCGGGCTTCAATGAGGGGATCTTGTCCGGGCGGCATTGTCCCGGCGGCTCATCGGTATCGAGCACGACATCGCCCGCTTTGCCTTTGACGGTGACGCCTGCGATCTCGGCTTTGAACGCACCGCTGGCGACTGCCGCCTGTGCGCGTTTCACACTCTCGGTCGCGAACGCATCCTGGTCGGCACGGGTGAAGCCGTACTTGGCGGCGGTGGCGTCGGCGAAGATGCCCATCGACTTGCCGTCGTAAGCGTTTTCGAGGCCATCAAAGGCCATGTGATCGAGCGCCTTGAAATGTCCGTAGCGATATCCCTGGCGCGCTTTCGGTAGCATGTGCGGCGCGTTGGACATGCTCTCCATGCCGCCGGCAACGATGACATTCGCCGTTCCGGCGATGATCGCATCGGAGGCCATCATCACGGTCTTCATGCCGGAGCCGCAAACTTTGTTGACCGTCGAGCAGGCGGTCGTTTTAAGCAGGTCCGCGCCCAGCACAGCCTGGCGGGCCGGCGCCTGGCCGAGGGCCGCGGGCAATACGCAGCCGATGATCGCTTCGTTGATGTCTTCGAGCTTCAGTCCAGATTGCGCGAAGGCGGCTTTGATGGCGACCGACGCCAGTTGTGGCGAGGTGAGGGGCAACAATTGCCCGTTCATGCTACCGATGGGAGTGCGTTTTGCGGCGACAATAACAACAGAATCAGACATGGTGTTCTCCTTGATGAATTAAACGCCACTGACGAGAATATCAATGGCACGGATGAGTGCAAAGCGGTGGCTTTCCAGTGAGGTGATTCGAGCGCCCAACGCCTGGTTTGGAACAGCGCCGCTTTCGTACATGAAGACTGTGAATGTTTTTCCTTCTACTTGCACTTCGGGCATCAGGCCATCGACGCGCTGCGCAATTGACTTTGATATTTTAAGCGGCGCCACCCATCGCGAAGGAAGCTGATCGAGCAAATCGCTCTGCAACGCCACCACGTAGGGCGCGACCGTTCGGCCATTGGGATTGGGGTTTCGATAAACGTCAAATTGGGCCATATCTAATCCTGGCTAAAACATCCTGATGCCGTCGCTCCAAAGCCCGTGTTTTTCAAAATGGTCGTTGCATGCCGCGAAAGCCGCTTTGTTTTCTTCCAGCCAACGCTTGCGCCGTTCTTCGGCGAGGCGCGCTTTCAGGCCTTCTTCAAGAGTTTGCGACAAATTTACGCCGAGATCACGCGCCTGAGCGAGCAGGTCAATGTTGATCGAAACGTTGGTGGCGCGCTTCGGCGCGGAAACGTCATATGCGGCCTGCGTTTGCCTGGCAACATGCGAGTTACTTTGCGCGGCAATTGGCAGGTTGGCGGGAGTGGTTGCAGAGATTCGGGCGGATTTGGCCATGGCGCTCCCCTTATCAGTCATGCACACAGTCTATGCGCATTGCCCATGCGCGTCAATCAGGCGCTTTCACCAAACAGCTCGCGGCCGATCAGCATGCGGCGGATTTCATTGGTGCCCGCGCCGATGTCGTAGAGCTTGGCATCGCGCAGCAGGCGGCCGGCGGGATATTGGTTAATGTACCCATTGCCACCGAGTGTCTGGATCGCTTCCAGCGCCACCCTGACGGCCGCCTCGGAGGCGTACAGAATGCAGGCCGCCGCATCTTTCCGCGCGGCGCGGCCGCGCCCGTGGTCGAGCATGGTCGCCACGCGATAGCTGTAGGCGCGCGATGACTGCAACGCAACATACATGTCGGCCACCTTGCCCTGCATCAGGCCGAAGGTGCCGATGGGCTGGCCGAACTGCTTGCGTTCATGTACATAAGGCAGCACCAGATCCATCGCCGCCTGCATGATGCCGATCGGCCCGCCGGAAAGTACCGTGCGTTCGGTATCAAGGCCGCGCATCAGCACGCGCGAGCCGGCGTTGAACTGGCCCAGTACGTTTTCTTCCGGAATCTCGCAGTCCTCAAACACCAGTTCGCAGGTATCCGAGCCGCGCATGCCGAGCTTGTCGAGTTTCTGCGCGGTGCTGAATCCCTTGAATCCTTTTTCGACAAGGAACGCCGTCATCGCCCGCGAGCCCTGGTCTTTCGGCGCGGTGCGCATGTAGACGATGAGCACATCGGCATGCGGGCCATTGGTGATCCACATCTTGTTGCCATTGGCGATATAGCGATCGCCCTTTTTTTCCGCACGGCAGGCCATCGAGCCAACCACATCGGAGCCGGCACCCGGCTCGGACATCGCCAGCGCGCCAACGAATTCTCCCGAGCAAAGCTTGGGCAGGTACTTGTTGCGCTGGGCTTCGCTGCCGTTGAGGTAGAGATTGTTCACGCACAGGTTTGAGTGCGCCCCGTAGGCGAGCCCGACCGAGGCGGAGGCGCGCGAGACTTCTTCCATCGCGACTGTATGCGCAAGATAGCCGAGGCCGGTGCCGCCGTATTCCTCGGGAACCGAGACACCCAGCAAGCCATGCTCGCCCAGCTTCTTCCACATATCCATCGGGAATGCGTTGTCCCGGTCGATCGCCTCGGCGCGCGGCGCCAGTTCAGCGTCGCACAGGCGCTTGACCGAATGGCGCAAGGCGTCGATGTCGTCATTGATGTGGGTATCAAAACTCATGTCTTCTCCGATTGCCTGTTGCGGCGAGGGCAGCTCTGGTTACCGATGGGGCTGCGGGAATGCGACATTATCGCGCGAAAGAGGCGACCGGGAAGAAGCGTGATTGCTCGGGATTCCAACACAGGAGGAGACGGCAACTTCGCGTTATTCGTAAGTGACTACCGAATCAACGGCCGCTTTGGAGGAAGGTGACGGGCGGGTAA